>CABRSG010000151.1 GCA_902473545.1 uncultured Lachnospiraceae bacterium
TGTGAGCAAATCCCATTCGCGAAGCGAATTTTAAATGGATTTGCGAAAGTTACTGTGAACGGTAACAATATATGAAAAAATGGACACCTTCGGCAAATAACAAAAAACGCTGCATTTCATACACTAACATATAACACTATGGGAGGTATGAGATGCAGCCTTTATTAGAATGCAGGAATGTGAATTATTCCTATCACACAGAACAGGGCGAAACGCACGCTCTTTCGGATATATCATTTCAGGTCAGCAACGGTGAATTTGCAGTCATTGTAGGCCCGAGCGGATGCGGAAAATCAACGCTGCTTTCGCTGATCTGCAGCCTGCTTGTGCCGGAATCCGGCGAGGTTCTTTTAAGCGGAAAGCCTGTCGGGGAGCATGTGGATTTTCACATTGGCTATATGCCGCAGAAGGATCAGCTTTTTGAGTGGCGCAATATTTATGGAAATGTGACGCTCGGTCTGGAGATTCAGCATTGTCTGACGGCAGAAAATGTTCAATTTGCAGAAAAGCTGATGCGGGAGTACGGGCTGTGGGATTTCCGGCATGTCAAACCGAGCCAGCTCTCCGGCGGAATGCGCCAGCGGGCGGCGCTGATCCGGACGCTGGTGCTGCGCCCGTCCCTGCTGCTCCTTGACGAACCGTTTTCGGCACTGGACTATCAGACGCGGCTTTCTGTGGCGGACGACATTTACGGCATCATCAAAAAGGAACATAAGACGGCGGTCCTGGTGACGCACGACCTTGCAGAGGCAGTCAGCATGGCGGATAAGGTGCTGGTACTTTCCAGCCGTCCGGCGCGTGTGATAAAAGAGCTTCCGGTTGCCTTCGACCTGCCGGAACGCACGCCGATGGAATCGCGGAGCGCTCCGCAGTTTAAGGAATATTTTAATCAGATCTGGAAGGAGCTGAACACGTATGCGCTTGAATCAGAAACCGTGTAGCGACCGCTGCCGGGTCTGTCAGCGCCGGGAATATCCCGGGAATATTTCTGTACATCAGCAGGAATATCTTGCAAAGCGCAGCCGGCACCGGCTATTTGTAAAAGTAATGCGTTTCATCCTTCTGGCTGCCTTTCTGGTGCTGTGGGAAGCCGCAGCAGACCAGGGCTGGATCGACGGCTTTATTTTCAGCAGTCCCAGCAGGATCGTGCATACATTTATTGGTATGGTAAGGGATGGAAGCATCTTTGAACATGTCGGCGCGACGCTGATAGAGACAATCGCAAGCTTCGTACTCGTCGTCATTGCCGGACTTCTCTGCGCGATTCTTTTGTGGTGCAGCGACAAGCTGTCGGAAGTCCTGGAGCCCTACCTGGTAGTACTGAACAGTCTTCCCAAATCAGCTCTGGCGCCGCTTCTGATCGTCTGGCTGGGAGCAAACCGCACTACAATTATCGTCGCCGGTATGTCGGTAGCGATCTTCGGCACCATTTTAAACCTCTACACCGGTTTTCGCGAAGTCAGTCAGGACAAAATGAAGCTTATCTATACGCTGGGCGGCAAACGCCGCCATGTACTCACGAAGGTCGTACTGCCGAGTACCGTCCCCGCGACCATCAGTATCATGAAGGTAAATATCGGGCTTTGTCTCGTCGGCGTTGTAATCGGGGAATTTATCGGCGCGAGATGCGGTCTTGGGTACCTGATCATCTATGGAAGTCAGGTGTTCAAGCTCGACTGGGTTCTGATGAGCATTGTGATACTCTGCATTATCGCGATGACACTGTACGCATTGATCAATGCGATTGAAAAGTGGTATCTGAAACGAATTTAATAAAGAGGCATATCAGATAGGCGTTCTCCGTATCTGATATGCCGCGGCTTACATAGTCTTATTCTACTTCATTTCCGTTTTTCTTTCCCTGCATAAAACTGAGGGCATTTTCCATCGTTGTCTTGCTGATCGCCTGCAACGCCTCTCTCGCAAAGAAGCCCTGATGGGACGTCACCATGACGTTCGGAAAGCTTAAAAGTCTTGCCACCGTGGAGTGCGCCAGGATAGCATCTGAGAGATCCTCGTAAACGCTGCCATTTTCCTCCTCGTATACGTCCAGACCAACCGCAAAAAATTTGTTTTCGCGGATACCCCTGATCAGATCGTCCGTCTTGATCAGACCGCCTCTGGATGTGTTCACCAGAATGACGCCGTCCTTCATCTTCTCAATCGTGTTGATATTGATCAGATGATGCGTCTCCTCGGTCAGCGGGCAGTGCAGAGAAATCAGATCAGACTGCGCGAGCAGCGTGTCCATATCCACGTACTCCACAAAATCCAGGGACGGATTTTTGTAAACATCGTATACAAGCACCCTCATACCGAACCCATGGCAGATACGAGCCATCGCCGCACCAATTTTCCCGGTGCCAATGATGCCCGCTGTTTTTTCGTACAGCGTGATGCCCATCAGTCCGCCCAGACTGAAATCATTCTCGCGCACACGCACATACGCCTTGTGTGTGTGACGGTTTGCCGTCAGCGCCAGCGCCATTGCGTGCTCCGCGACCGCCTCCGGCGAGTAACCCGGCACGCGCATAATGGTGATGTCCTTTTCCTTCGCTTTCGCAAGATCCACATTGTTGAAGCCCGCGCAGCGCATCAGAATCAGACGGATGCCGCACTGCGCCAGCGTCTCGATGGTAGGCGCACTCAGATCCATATTTACAAACGCGCACACGGCATCATAGCCCTGCGCCAGTCTGGCCGTGTCCGGAATCAGCAGCGTATCCACATAATCAATCTGGATCTGTTCGTATTCCTTCTCCTTCCATGTCTCGTCAAAAAACTGCCTGTCGTAGCTTTTCGTTCCAAAAAATAAAATTTTCATTGCATGTCCTCCTTTTATTGAAATTATAACATATATACAGCTCTTTTTTGGGGCAAAGCGCTCTCCTTTTCAGTATGCCCCCGGATATCCCAAATTATGCCGCGCCGCAGGCATTACACGGCGGCGAAGCTGTGCCGTTTTTTTGTTCACCTCTACTGTGCAAACACCCGCCGGATTTTCTCCTCGCCAGAGTGCAGCCGCGCGTCCAGTTCGTATACGCTAACCTCTGACAGCACCTCACGGAACGTCTCGTATTCGCGGACAACGCCCTTCCCATGCGGCACCATATAAGCGCCCGCATCGCTTCCGAGCGCCAGCGGCACGCCCATCGCCCAGGCATTTGTGAGATTTTCGCACTCCATATCGTAAATCTCCATAAGCACCTTATCGTCATATCTGCCGCAGCCGATGAGGTTGCGCGTCGTTGCGATGGTCGGCACCCACACGCATCCGTTTTCTTTCATCGCAGACATACATTCCCGGTCGATATAATTTCCGTGTTCAATGCTGTCTGCACCGGCTTCCGCCGCCGCAAGCACGGCGTCTGCACCGTTCGCATGTACCATAACGGCAAAGCCCTGCTCGTGGACAATGTGGATCATTTCCGAAATCCATTCCTTTTCCAGCATTTCTTCGCTTAAAACCCCGAAGCCGCTGTACTCCATGATCCCGGACACCATGATCTTCACAAAATCTCCGCGCTCGCGGCGCACCTCCTGCACAAGGCTCTCCACCTCCTGCAGCGTCTGCGCGCCTTTCCCGACGATTCCTCCGTAATGCCCTGCGCGGTGGATCGCAAATACCGGCGTGCGGTAAGTAATCCCTTATTCCCCGGACAGCTCCCGTGCCCGCAGGGAAACGCCGAAACGGTCGCCGCCGTCCCTGATATAGGTAATCCCGCACGCGCGGTAGTCTTTCAGATGCTCCCGCACGCACGCGACATTTACACCGTTTTTATGATCGTTTACTGCCTGTCGGTAGTTGATCCCATCCATAAACAGATGAGCATGACACTCTCCAAACATCCTCGTCACGCTTCCTTATTCTTTCTGATTTTCCCCGGTCTGCGCTGCGTCCACACAGAGGGCACAAAAAGCATCAGCATCGGGAACAGCTCCAGACGTCCCGCAAGCATATCAAGACAAAGCACCAGTTTGGAGACATCTGAAAACGAGGAAAAGTTTCCTGCCGGACCGACCACCTCAAGTCCGGGACCGATGTTGTTTAAGGTAACGGCAACCGCTGTGAAATTCGTCACCAGATCCTTCTCATCGAGCGTAATGATCAGCAGCGATCCGACAAAGATCAGCACATACACCGCCAGATACACATTCACGGAACGCACCACCTCGTGCTCGATCGGACGTCCGTCCATACGCACCTTGTGAACGCTGCGCGGATGCAGCAGCATCCGGATCTCCTTTCCGATGCCCTTTACCATGATAACAACACGCGAAACCTTGATCCCACCGCCGGTGCTGCCCGCGCAGGCGCCGATAAACACCAGAATCATCAGAATCGTCTTCGATAACGGAGGCCACATATTGAAATCCCGCGTGGAATATCCGGTTGTCGTAATAATGGAACCGACCTGGAACGCCGCATGGTGGAATGCCTGGAACAGATTCGGAAACATCGGCAGGATATTAAAGGTGATCACCAGCACGGAAATCGCGATAATTGCAAAATAAGTCCATACCTCCTCCGATTTGAACGCCTGCTTGGGCTTTTTCTTCACAACCAGGAACCAGGTGTTGAAATTTACACCGAACAGGATCATGAACACCGTGATCACGCCCTGCTGATACGTCGTATAATCGGCGATTCCGGTATTTTTCACCGCGAAGCCGCCGGTTCCCGCCGTGCCCATCGTGAGTGTGACAGCGTCAAACAACGGCATTCGACCGATCAAAAGCAAAATTATCTGGATCACCGTCATGCCCATATAGATGCCGTAAAGAAAAAGCGCCGTGTCGCGCAGCCGCGGCACAAATTTGCTGACGGAAGGACCGGGACTCTCCGCCTTCATCAGATTCATAAACGCGCCGCCCTTGGACGGCAGGATCGCCAGAATGAACACCAGCACGCCCATACCGCCTACCCAGTGCGTAAAGCTGCGCCAGAAAAGACCGGCATGTGACATCGCCTCCACGTCCGTCAGAATGCTGGAGCCGGTGGTGGTAAAGCCGGAGATCGTCTCAAACAGCGCGTCCACATAGTGCGGAATCTCCCCGGAAATCCGAAACGGCAGCGCCCCAAGGATACTCAGAAGAATCCAGCTTAACGAGACAGTGACAAGCCCTTCCTTTGTATACATCCGCTCCTGCGGCGTCCTGTGGGTAAACCCAAGTCCGATCAGCGCACACAGCACGGCGACGGCAACATATGCCGCCCCCACCATATATTCCCGGTAGATCAGCGAGACCAGAAACGGAAGCATCAGAAAAGCCGCCTCAAAGTAGCACACATATCCCAACACATAACTTATAATCCCGTAATTCATCTTACTGTCCTGCCCTGCTCTTTCCGAGTATATCCCTGATATCCTTCAGTCCGGTCCGCGATGTCACCACTACCACGGTGTCTCCCACCTTCATGCAGTCATTTCCGCGCGGAAGAATTATTTGACTGCCGCGTTGTATGCAGGCGATCAGAATATCATTTTTCAGATTCAGGTCAATAAGCGGGATATTCACCACCGGCGCATTTTCGCGGATGACAAACTCCAGCGCCTCCGCTTTTCCGCCCGCGATCCGGTGCATCGTTTCCACGTTGCTGCCGATAGAATTCCCAAACGCGCGCACATAGCGGATAATATACTCCGCTGTGATATCCTTCGGATAGATCACCGTGTCCAGGTCGAGGTTATCCACCACCTCGTCGAAAGCAATCCTGTTGATCTTAGTGATCGTCTTGATATCGGACTGTGTCTTTGCATAAAGAGACAGAAAAATATTTTCCTCATCCATGCCTGTAAGAGCGGCAAAGGAATCCGCCCGATCAATCCCTTCCTCCATCAGAAGAGCCTTATCCGTTCCGTCTCCATGAATGATCG
>CABRSG010000152.1 GCA_902473545.1 uncultured Lachnospiraceae bacterium
GCCAGGCAGATCAGAAACGGCACCAAGCCCCGTCCGGTATCGTATTTTTTCAGACGGAGCTCTCCGCCCGCCGCCTTCCCGCTCAAAATCCACAGGCACCAGACACCTCCCATAAACAGGGACGCTCCGGCAAACGAAGCGTACAGAATCAGACCATAGTTGTTTTCCTGTACAGCCAGACGGATATCTCCCAATCCATAGGAATACTCCCAAAATGATTTTGTCATGATCACGACCATATAAGCCATCAAAAGGCAGGACACGAGCTGCATAATGCGGGATGCGAGAACAATCATGGCCGCAGCGCCTTTCTTTGCCGCAGCTATAGAGGTCTGAACCGTGTCCCGGACAGGGTGGGAAGAACGCTCGGTCTCCATATATGTGATAGTTTCCTGTGAATCGGAAATTCTGCCGCCGGTATTCTCCGCATAACGCTTTGAATCGTCCGCACCGGTAAAAGCAGTCTGACCGCCCCGGGTCTGTCTCTGGTTCTGGTTCTGTTTCCATCCCTGCTCCGGCCTCTGTCCATGTTCCTGCTCAAGTTTCTTCTCAAACTCCTTCTCAAGCTGCTCCAGGCGCGTACGGATATTATCATCGCGATTCCGGTGGAATCTGGATTCGTTGGTTTTTGACTTTAATGGTTTTTGCTTTAACGGTTTCTCTTTTGATGGTTTTTCTTTTGTAGCCTCTTCTTTTGACGGTCTGGCTTTTTGTTTCTTGACTGGTTTTTCTTTCGAGGTGTTCTCTCTGGTATTTGTATAATTCTGAGGTTTTTGCGCCTCAGAATTATAAAGGGGGTGTTCTTTTTGCGGTGCTGGTTCTTGCTCTGATTTTAATTCTAGTTCTGGTTCTTGCTCTGGTTTTATTTCTGGTTCTAATTGGAATTTTATTTCTGATTCTGGAAGGTTCTCCTCCGTAACTGGATTTATATACTCTTCTTTGAGAAAATCTTCTGGTGTCAGAAATTCAAAATCATCGTCCATATATTTTTCAGCCTGCGGATTCAGCGCAGCACCACAATGGCTGCAGAAATTCCCCTCCGCTCTGTTTCCACATTTCGGACAAATCATCAGTTTCCTCCTTTGTAATTTGCCTTATGCTTTATATAGAGGTATCATAGCATAGATGCGGGGTGGTTTTTCTTACTTTGCTGGGGCGAAATTCTTAAGGTTTTTGGAAGATAGGGGTGGGGAGAAACGAGAGGGAAAGGGAAAAGGGGCTCGCGAGAACGCAAACCCCTTAAGCTTATTACTCTTGTAATTTTTACTTTGTAATTAAAACACCATTTGTCCATGACGAAAAAGTCTGGCTTTCACTACCTTTGGTCACCATATGAGTGCCTCTTATTCTATAATAACGATTCGTTGTTGCGCCAGATATAGTAAAGGAGTTTGTCAACGAGGACGTATTCGTATCTTCAAATAAATATCCATTAATATTAATCCAGTTATTATCCGATTCATCCCATATATCCAAATATGCTTTATGTCTAATTTCGTCCACATTGACATGCGCCAACGTCTCTATCAATACGCCAATCTTTCCTCCACCCTCATTAGAGATCTGTGTAATCGCTGTAGAGATCAAAGAGCCTCTCGGCTGCACATTCTCTATACTATTAGAAAATGGTACACTTTCTGACAAAAGCTCGCTTTCTTCTCCATAATAAAAGGTTACTTCCCATTCTTCTTCCTGCGCATAAGATGTAAAGGCAAATCCTAATACCAACAAAAATGCAATCGCAACCATTTTTATTTTACATAATTTCATACAAGTTTACCTCCCCAAATTTTTAGTAAAAACTTAAATCACTAATTATTTTTTTAAATTCTTTTAATTCCATAACACCTGTGAAATAATAAAATGCTTCATTTACATGCATCTCCGCACTATATTCACAGATATCATCTTCAAGTTGATATTCTTCAATATCAATACTTAGTTTAAGCCAATCATTATATACAGTTTCTACAACTTTTCTATCCGATATAATGCTTGCAGATCCTTCGGATGCTAATAAATTTTGTATAAAATAAATTTTTTGTTCGTTATAATCAAATCTCAATTTAGCATGCCCATCATTATACTCCAACTGTTCGAATTTTAATTTCTCTGGGATATATCCTAGCTTCATTGCATGGATACCCACTTCCTGCTGGATTGTCTGATAGGCTTTATCCAATGCTATAGTCGTTTTCAGATTTTCCTCATTATCTAATGCCACATTATTCCTAACATCCACCCTATCGCTCCACCAATACTCAAACCGCTTCTTCCCCACCGCCGTAACTCCCATACCAAGCAGCAACACCAGCGAGACAATCGCAGCGACAAGAAATCTCAATGGCTTTTTGAACCGGTGAATCTTTCGTTTGTGGCTTTCTTTCATCCTCCCTTCTCTCTTCAGCTTTCGGCGCTCTGCCTCAATACGCCCATGAAGCTGTCTGTCCCAATCCTCGGGCGGTGGCGGAATCTCCGAGTCATCGATGGTTTCATCTGCCAGGCGCAACTGTTCCAGGATCTGCTCATCACTGAGACCGAACGAACTTTGCACAAGCTCGTCCAACGTATTATCCTCATTGTCATTTCTTCTGTCTGTACTCAACCTGGCACCTCTTGACTCGCATCTTTCTTCTAATATCCCCAGGGTTTAAGGGTTGACTTTTTACATTTTGCGTTTACTATTATAGTAGATTATGCGCAACGGCATATATATTGGAGGCTCACTATGAAAAAAATAATTCTGACAGGCGGCGGAACCGCCGGCCACGTTACCCCAAATCTTGCACTTCTCCCTTCTTTAAAAGAAGCGGATTACGAAATCCACTATATTGGTTCTTACAATGGTATCGAGCGCAAGCTCATCGAAAATGCAGGCATTCCTTATGACGGAATTTCCTCCGGCAAGCTGCGCCGTTATTTTGATCTGAAAAACTTCTCTGATCCGGTCCGCGTGCTGAAAGGCTATGCGGAGGCTCGCAAGCTCATCAAAAAATACAAACCGGACGTAGTTTTCTCCAAAGGCGGTTTCGTCTCCGTGCCCGTGGTTCTTGCCGCAAAACATTACAAAGTTCCGGTCATCATCCACGAATCCGACATGACGCCGGGTCTGGCAAATAAAATCTGCATTCCCTCCGCAAAGAAGGTTTGCTGCAACTTCCCGGAAACCCTGGAATACCTTCCGAAGGACAAGGCCGTACTCACCGGCTCCCCCATCCGTCAGGAGCTTCTGCAGGGAGACCGCTTATCGGGCCTTAAATACGCGCACCTCTCTGCCGAAAAACCGGTTCTTCTCGTTATCGGCGGAAGCCTGGGCTCCGTCATTGTAAATCACGCCGTGCGCGGAATACTCACACAGCTTTTAGAGCAGTTTCAGATCATACATATCTGCGGGAAAGGCAATGTGGATGAAAGCCTCATCGGCATCCCCGGATATGTTCAGTATGAATATGTTGACAGTCCTTTAAGACATCTGTTCGCTGCAGCTGATTTGGTTATCTCCAGAGCCGGAGCAAATTCCATCTGTGAGATTCTGGCTCTCAGGAAGCCGAATGTACTCATTCCGCTCTCTGCCGCCGCCAGCAGAGGAGACCAGATTCTCAATGCAAATTCGTTTGCAAAACAGGGCTTCAGCACCGTCCTGGAAGAGGAAGTCCTCACACCGGATACTCTGTACCAGGCAATCAGCGAGACCTACAAAAACCGCCAGACCTACGTTGACGCCATGTCGCAGAGTACACTTAACAATGCGATCGGGACGATCATGTCTCTCATCAATAAGTGCGCAGAGGATTAATCCTTAAACCAGTCACTCAGCGCTTCGCGCAGATATTTTCTTGCTCTTGATATCCGGGCACGGCATGCCGTCTCCGAGATATCAAGAAGCTTTGCAACTTCTCTTTCCGGCCTTCCCTCAATGATGTGGAGGATTATGACATCCCGCCAGATCTTTCTCATCCCAAGAATGCATTTTCTCACTGCCCGGTAGTACTCATCCTGCATCACAGATTGAAGTGCGCTGTCCGGAAGAAAATGTCCCTTCAAAAATTCGATCTCATCTTCCTCCGTGTTAAGTCCCACCGTCTGATAATGTGCATTCCGTCTGTAAATATCCCTGCTTTTGTTTATCAAAATGCGGCCAAGCAAAGCCAGCTTCTCATTCTCGGGCAGAGTCAGATCATAGGCAAGATAATATGACACAATCGTATCCTGTATCAGATCTTCCACATCATCCAGCTCCACGCCGTTATTGATGGCCAGCTTCTTTAACAGCTTTCCGTAATCTTTATAAATTGCGTTTATCAACAGGTCTTCTTCCTGCTGTCTCTTTTGCTCCTCAGCGAACCTGTCTGCCGATGCAGACGGCTTCATGCTACAACGCCTCTCTGATCAGCCGGCTGATTTCGGCCCGTTCCTCCTCTGTACTGCTTCCGGGATTCCACGACACGATCTGCGGTCCATCTTCATATCTCGGAATCACATGCACATGAAAATGGAACACCGTCTGACCAGCCGCAGTCCCGTTGTTCTGAACCAGATTGAAACCGGCACATCCCAGCGACTTCTTCATCGCCGTGCCTATCTTTGCGGCCAGCGGAAGCACCTTCGCCGCCGTCTCTTCGCTGATCTCCGTCACATCTGCAAAATGTTTCTTGGGAAGGATCAGCGCATGCCCTCTCGTCGCCGGTCCCATGTCCAGAATCACACGGAAATCATCGTCCTCGTAGATCGTCGCAGACGGTATCTCTCCTGCCGCAATCTTACAAAAAATACAATCACTCATTCCATTCATCTCCCCTTTTATAAATAATAATTATCGTACCGCCGTTTCGGCTTCCGATAAAAAATTATTCCCAAAACAACCCCCAGAAGCAGACCCCCGATGTGTGCCGCATTGTCGATTCCCTGGCTGGTAAACCCGTGGTAGGCTGTCAGGAGCACGATTATTCCAAGCTGACGGGTGGTCAGATCCTCTAGTTGTCCGCGGTTTACAATCACCGCATACAAAAGTCCGCCGACCACTCCGAAAATAGCTCCCGACGCGCCCGCTGAAACACGATACGAATACTCGCTCATGTTTACCATCATCGAAATCACATTGGCGCCCACTCCGCACAGCAGATAAAAGATCAGGTATTTCACCCGTCCCAGTGCGCGCTCCAGATTATCCCCCAGGAAAAACAGCACCAGCATATTATTCATGATATGATTGATGCCAAAATGCATGAACACCGCAGTGAGAAGCCGGTAATACTGCCCCTCCTCCAGCACCAGCGGCGCATACATGGCCCCCTTCGATATCATAAATGCCGTGTTCTCACTGGAACCAGCGATCTCCAGGTACAGAAAGTAAATCACATTTATCGCAATGATCGTACAGTTTACATACGAGATTCGTCTGGTATCCCGCTCCATCCACGCTCACTCCTGTTTTCTGTCTGCCTTTATTGTACCATGTCCACTAAGGTCGTGGAAGACCTCGCTAAGTGCTCATATTATATCATACTGCATATGGAATTACCATCTTTTTTCCATAAATTGGAAGACAGCATCCGCCAGCATGACACGGTCCCCGTCCTTCAGGCTGACCGTCTCATTGGCCTCCAGCTTATACCCTTCCACCGTCGTTCCATTTGTGGAGTTTAAATCTGTCAGAATAAAAACGCCCTCCTTCCGATCAATCCGCGCATGAAGACGGCTGACGGTCTTCCGCTCAAGGCAGGCATCCGCCATGTCGGCACTTTTTCCTATAATAAACGGGACATATTCTATCACAATCCGCTGGCCGCCGTCCTCTGGCACAAGGCAAGCCATGTCGCCGCTATCGGAAAAATCCGCCAAAACCTCTGTTTTTACGGCTG
>CABRSG010000153.1 GCA_902473545.1 uncultured Lachnospiraceae bacterium
AGATGCCCTGCCGATGAGCCAGGAGAGCCTTGCGGAGGCGATCTACAAGCGAAAATGGTTCAACCCGTTCCCGAAATTTAAGTACACGCAGCGCCCGGACACCACCTCCGCCAGTCTTTTAGAGGGCAAGGTGGCGATCCTGGTGGATAATGCGCCGACGGCGATCCTGCTTCCGGTTTCCTTTTTTGATATTATGGAGGACGCGGACGATTTTTACTTTCCGCCGCTCACGGGGAGCTATCTGCGTTTTTCGCGCTTTGTAATCGCGATCCTGTCGCTGCTTCTGACACCCGTCTGGCTTCTGTTTATGCAGAATCCGCAGTGGCTGCCACCCTGGCTGGAATTTATCAATGTAGCGGACACCGTACATGTGCCGGTTCTTCTGCAGCTTCTGATCCTAGAGTTTGCGATCGACGGACTGAAGCTGGCGGCGGTGAACACGCCGCAGACGCTCTCGACGCCGCTCTCCGTGATCGCCGGTATCGTGGTGGGAGAATTTGCGGTGAAATCCGGCTGGTTCAACAGTGAAACCATGCTCTATATGGCGTTCGTCGCGATCGCTAATTATACGCAGTCGAACTTCGAGCTTGGCTATGCCTTAAAGTTTATGCGCATCGTGCTGCTTGTGCTGACCGGCATTTTCGGAGGCTGGGGATTTATCGCCGGAATTATTTTCTGCGTGCTGTGCATCGCCTGCAACCGCACCATCTCCGGCACCAGCTATCTGTATCCGTTGATTCCATTTGATGGAAAGCAGCTTGCGCGCCGTCTTTTCAAAAAAAGGACTGCATAATATAAAAAAAAGAAGAGATATTAAATATTGTGAACGGCTTTGGAGCCTGCAAAATACGAGAAAAGGAGACAATATTATGAAGCTTGTAAAAGGAATAACGGGAACTTTACTGGCACTTGCTTTTTCCGTGATCCTTGCGGGATGCGGGAACAACGGAAATGAAAACAGCTCGGCAACAACGGAAAATCGGACCAGCGAGAGCAGCGCAGTCCAGAAAATGACGGATAACACCACCGCGGCGGGCGAGAACACTGCCGGAAACGACGGAGCGACCATCGATGACAGTAATGTGAACAGCGCAACGAACGGCACGGACAGAAACAATGCCGGCAATGGCAATGAGGATGGGCTGAGCGAGATCGGCGAGGGCATCGGTGAGGTTGGCGACGGCATTATCGATGGCGCGGAGGATATCGTGGACGATGTGACGGGCAACCGGAACGACGCGGACCGCAATAACAATAACGACACAAATGCAAATGATTCGGTCAAAACGAACCCCTAGACACGCGCGGCGGGCGGATGCACCCTTCTAATGAGGGGTGCGTTTACATAATATCTGATTATCTGCAAAAATTCCCAAAAAAATTTAAAAAATTTGCACAAAAAACTACCACAATGGAAAAATCTGTGGTACAATTTTAACATAGATTGAAAAAGAGAGGTGTAATTGTTATGGCAAAAGAAATGATTGCAATGCTTCTTGCTGGCGGACAGGGTTCCCGTTTATACGCATTAACGCAGAAGCTTGCAAAACCGGCAGTTCCATTCGGCGGAAAATACCGTATCATCGACTTCCCGCTGTCAAACTGCGTGAATTCCGGGATTGATACCGTTGGTATTCTGACACAGTATCAGCCCCTGGTATTAAATGAGTACATAGGAAACGGTCAGCCGTGGGATCTCGACCGTCTTTACGGCGGCGTGCATGTACTTCCGCCGTATCAGCAGGCTTCCGGTTCTGACTGGTATAAGGGCACGGCAAACGCGATTTATCAGAATATTTCTTTTATTGAGCGTTACGATCCGGAGTATGTTATTATTCTTTCCGGCGACCAGATCTGCAAGCAGGATTACAGCGACTTCCTCAGATTCCACAAGGAAAAGGGAGCGGAGTTCAGCGTGGCTGTTATGGAGGTTCCGTGGGAGGAGGCTCCGCGTTTCGGTCTGATGGTTGCAGACGAAAACGACAAGATCACAGAGTTCCAGGAGAAACCGAAGAACCCGAAGTCAAACCTGGCTTCTATGGGTATCTACATCTTCAACTGGGATATCTTAAAGAAATATCTCACAGAGGACGAGGCGGATCCGAATTCTGAAAACGACTTCGGAAACAACATCATTCCGAACCTTCTGCGCGACAACCGCAAGATGTACGCATACCATTTCAGCGGCTACTGGAAAGATGTCGGAACGATTTCCTCCCTCTGGGAAGCAAACATGGAGGTGCTCGATCCGGAGCACAGCGGCATCAACCTGTTTGACGATGACTGGAAGATCTACAGCCGCAACAGCGGTATGACCGGTCATAAGATCAGCCGCGAGGCAGTGGTGGAAAATTCCATGATCACAGACGGCTGCCGTATCAAGGGTAATGTAAAGCACTCCATCCTCTTTGCCGGCGTGCAGGTAGAGGAAGGCGCGGTGGTTGAGGATGCGGTTGTCATGGGCGGCACCGTGATCAAATCCGGCGCGGTTGTAAAACACTGTATTATTGCAGAAAACGTAACGATCGGAGAGAATACGGTTGTCGGAGCAATGCCGGAGGGCGGCGCAGGCGGAGTTGCAACCGTCGGCGCGGGCATTAAGATCGGTAGCAATGCAAAGATCGGTCCGAACGCGATGGTAAATAAAAACGTAGAGGATGGTGAAGAACAATGTTAAATTCAAATAAGAGAGCATTGGGAGTTATTTTCCCAAACAGTTATGACGCGCTGGTTCCCGAGCTTGTAAATGTGCGTCTGATGGCTTCCATCCCCTTCGCAAGCCGTTACCGCATGATTGATTTTGTGCTTTCGAGCATGTCAAACTGTGATATCGACAATATTTCTATCCTGGTAAACAACAATTACCACTCTCTGATGGATCACCTCGGCTCCGGCCGTGAGTGGGATCTGGTGCGCAAAAACGGCGGTCTGCATATTTTCCCGCCGTTTGCGGAGAAGGAGTCCAAGCCGTTTGTCGGACGTGTGGGAGGCCTTGCGAGTATCCTGGACTTCCTGCGCGAGCAGAAGGAAAAATACGTGGTAATGGCGGATGCGCACATTGCCGTAAACTTTGATTTCAACGCGATGATCGACGCGCATATCGCAAGCGGCGCGGATATTACCGTTGCATACAACGAGCAGGAGCTGCCGGAGTACATCCAGAAATCGAATGACAAGGGCTTCTACTATACCTACACGATTGATAACGGAAGAGTGACGAAGATGTACATCAACCCGAGAGAGACGGGCGTTCAGAATTTCGGCATGAACATCTACGTGATCGATCGTGAGCTGCTCATCGATCTGGTAAATACCGCGTTCGTACGCGGACAGGAATACTTTGAGCGGGACATCCTCGCTCCGCAGCTTGCAAAATTAAACGTGCAGGCTTATAAATTCGAGGGTTATCTGGCGCGCATCAGCGGCATGAAGAGCTATTTTGATGAGAACATGAAGCTCCTCGACGACTACAATCTGGATGGTCTGTTCAGCAGAGCGCCGATCTACACCAAGATCCGCGACGATAACCCGTCCAGATACATAAACGGCGCAAAGGCTACGAATGTGATGGTAGCTGACGGCTGCATCATCGAGGGCGAGATCGAGAACAGCATCCTGTTCCGTGGCGTTAAGGTGGCAAAGGGCGCGAAGGTGAAAAATTGTATCTTAATGCAGGATACGGTGATCGAGGCAGGCGCAAACATCGAGTATCTTATCACCGATAAGAACGTTACCATCACCGCAGGCAAGGAAATGAAGGGAACCGATACCTTCCCGTTCTATATCGCAAAAGGACATACGGTATAGGGCGCTGCAGCGTGTCCGAGGGAATTGCGCGCGATGCGTCAGATGCGAGAATAAAATAAATAGAGATAAAAGTACCGCCGGGGCATATGGCTCCGGCGGTTTTTAAGGCAAAAAATATCATCTTCCCAAGGTGCCGTGAGAATGATATAATCCGTTTTGGGAGGAGAACATGAAAACAGAAATACAGATTGATAAAAAACAGTTTTATAATACCCTGGCGAGGCTTGCGCTGCCGATCGCGCTCCAGAATTTGATGCTTGCATCGGTTGCGGCGGGAGATGCACTGATGCTGGGGAGGGTTGCGCAAAATGAGATGACGGCAGTTTCCCTGGCGACGCAGATCCAGTTTGTACAGAATATGTTCGTCACGGCGATCACAGGAGCGGGGGCTATCCTTGGCGCTCAGTATTGGGGAAAAGGCGATAAATATACGCTGGAAAACATATTTAATATGATCCTTCGGTTTAGCGGCGCTGTTTCAGCCCTGTTTTTTCTGGCTTGCGAGCTGGCTCCGGGGCTGCTTATGCGTTTGTTTACGCCGGATGCCGCGCTGCTCTCTATCGGCAGCTCCTATCTGCGCATTGCAGGCTGGTCGTATCTGCTCACGGGCATTTCTCAGTGTTATCTGGCTGTCATGAAGGTGTCGGAGCACGTGAAGCCCTGCGCACTTATCAGCTCCTGCGCGGTGCTCTTAAATATTGGTCTGAACGCCGTGTTCATTTTCGGACTGCTGGGTGTGCCGAGAATGCAGGCGTCGGGTGCGGCACTTGCCACCACCATTTCCCGCATTGTGGAGCTTGTGCTGTGTATTGCGGTATCCTCGAAGAACGCCTATATCCGTCCGGCGTTTGACAGATTTTTTAAGCTGCCGAAGCTGCTGATGAAGGATTTTGTGAGGCAGTGCCTGCCGCTCATGGGCGGTTCCCTGTGCTGGGGAATCGGATTTACATCCTATACGGCTATCATGGGACATATGGGGACGGATGCGGCAGCGGCAAATTCTGTGGCGGCGGTTGTCCGCGATCTGATCTGCTGTATGTGCAACGGCATTGGAAGCGCGGCGGGGATCATGGTAGGAAACGAGCTTGGGGCAAGACGCCTTGACCGCGGAAAGGCTTACGGCATAAAACTGAAAAATATTTCTTATGTGATCGGATTTTTGTCCGCCGCCCTTGTGTTTGCCGTGTCGCCGTTTGTCGTAAAAATGGTGATCCTGACGCCGCAGGCGCGGGAGTACCTTGCGGGAATGATGGCGATCATCGGGGTATATATGATTGGCCGCTGCATCAATACCGTCGTCATAAACGGAGTATTGGACGGAGGCGGCGATACGTTGTTTGATATGTACAGTCTGATCGTCTGTATGTGGCTGATCGCGATTCCGCTCGCGCTTGCAGGCGCGTTTATCCTGCACTGGTCGCCGCTTGTAGTCTATGCCTGCACCTGTCTGGATGAGGTGGGGAAGATCCCCTGGGTGATATTCCATTTCCGAAAATATAAGTGGGTGAGGGATCTGACGAGATAGGCTGAAAAATGCCGGTGTACCTGCGCTGTTTAAAGTGTATGCCATGGATTATCGGATAGTGTAACCGCCGGGACATGAGATCCCGGCGGATGCTTCAGCTACTACAGGTGCGCTTTGATCTTCGCGATCATTTCTTCGTATTCTGCGTCGCTTAAATATTTTTTGTCCGGGTTCATCTGGAACACACCGCCCCATTCGTCGCCGCCGTTATACTTCGGCACGAGATGGAAGTGCAGGTGGCAGCCGGTATCCCCGTAAGCGCCGTAGTTGAGCTTGTCCGGATGGAAAGCGGCATGGATCGCTTTCGCTGCTCTTGTGACGTCTGCAAAGAAGCGGTTGCGCTCGTCCTCGCTGATATCCACGATCTCACTCACATGATCCTTGTAGGCAACGATACAGCGCCCCGGTTTGCTTTGTTCCTTGAAAAGAATGAGCTGGCTTACGTCCAGATCGCAGATCTTAATGCCAAATTTCGCCAGCGGCTCCCC
>CABRSG010000154.1 GCA_902473545.1 uncultured Lachnospiraceae bacterium
ATTCTATAGAAAGGAGCTTTCTTCTGTCCCATTCTTCTTAATCTGATCTTTACTGCCATTTCATTTCACCTCCTTGGTTTCTTCTGAAATATATTTAAAAGGGAAATTTAAATTTTCCTCTTTTACCGCCTCTGCCTCCCGTCAGTCCGGGAATCTGCTTCATCATCTTTTTTGTCTGCTCAAACTGCTTGACAAGCCGGTTTACCTCGGCAATATCCACACCGCATCCGGCAGCGATCCGCTTTTTGCGGGAGGGATTTAATATATCGGGATTGGCTCTCTCCTGCGGCGTCATGGAGAGGATGATCGCCTCGTTGCGCGCAAGCGCCTTCTCATCAATCATGCCCTCGATGTCCTTCATCTTGCTGCCGCCAAAGCCGGGTATCATGGAAAGGACGCTGGAAAAGCCGCCCATGTTTTTCATCTGGTTCATGCTCTCCAGATAATCGTCGAAGCCGAACTGCGCTTTCTTGAACTTCTGTTCCATTTCGCGCGCCTTGCTCTCATCCAGGTTTGCCTGCGCCTTCTCGATAAGGCTCATGACATCACCCATGCCAAGGATCCTCGACGCCATGCGATCCGGATAAAACTGCTCCAGGTCGGAGAGCTTTTCGCCCATACCCACATAAAGAATCGGCTTTCCGCAGGTCGCCTTTATGGAGAGCGCCGCGCCGCCGCGGGAATCGCCGTCCAGCTTTGTCAGGATCACGCCGTCGATGCCGATCTTGCTGTTGAACATCTCGGAGACGTTGACGGCGTCCTGTCCGGTCATCGCGTCAACCACCAGAATCGTCTGATCGACGTGCACCGCCTCCTTAATCTGTACAAGCTCGTCCATCATCTCCTCGTCGACATGAAGACGCCCGCCGTATCGAGGATGACCACATTCATACTGCGGCTCCTTGCATGTTCCACAGCCGCCTTTGCGATGTTCACCGGGCTTTGCTTATCTCCCATTGAGAATACCTCAACGCCCTGCTTTTCGCCGTTTATCTGAAGCTGCTGGATCGCCGCCGGACGGTAAACGTCGCACGCCGCCAGCAGGGGAACCCTGCCCTTCGACTTCAGCTTGCCCGCAAGCTTTGCCGCCGTCGTCGTCTTGCCCGCGCCCTGCAGACCTGCCATCATGATGACGGTAATCTCACTCGCCGGACGCAGCGCAACCTCCGTAGTCTCGGAGCCCATCAGCTTAACCATCTCTTCGTTGACGATCTTAATGACCATCTGCCCGGGATTTAAGCCCGTCATGACGTCTGTGCCGACCGCGCGCTCCTGCACGGATTTCATAAACTGTTTAACCACCTTGAAGCTGACGTCCGCCTCCAGAAGCGCCATCTTGACTTCCTTTAATGCAGCCTTTACATCCGCCTCTGTCAGACGGCCCTTGCTCCGCAGGTTCTTAAACACATTCTGCAATTTATCGGAAAGGCTCTCAAATGCCATCTTTACAACTCCTCTAAAATCTCGCCTGCAATTTTCTTTATCTCTTCATGCCCCTCTGGATGGACAAAAACTTTTTCACCAGGTGAAGCTTTGCCTCGTAATCCTCCAGGATACGGTTGCAGCGCTTAATCAGATCGTGTACACCCTGGCGGCTGATCTGATACTGCTCTGCCGCCTCCGCATAGGAGCAGTCATTCAGAACCACATCCTCATACACATTTCTCTGATGCTCTGTCAGAAGCTCACCGTAAAAATCAAACAGCAGCGTCTGCTCTACAATCCGTTCCATCTCTCATCACCTTCGCTATCATAATACAAAAAAATAGCGGTGTCAAGTATTTTTTCTTGACACCGTTTAAAAAACCTGTCTTGTCGACGTAAATTTCCTCTAAAGGCTTGTGCGGATAACGCGCGGCTTGAAGCCGTGCTCCTCCAGCGCGTGCACGATCTGGTTTTTGTGCTCGGTGCCGAATGCCTCCATGGTGATCTTCAGCTCCACCGCCTTGCTGCGGTTGGTGCTGACGAACTGGTTATGTTCAAGCTTGATAACGTTGCCCTGCAGCTCAGCAACCACGGTGGAAACGCGCACCAGCTCGCCCGGCGTATCGGGAAGCAGCACAGACACCGTAAAGATACGGTCGCGCTGAATCAGTCCGAACTGCACGACGGAGGACATGGTAATCACATCCATGTTTCCGCCGCTCAGGATTGCGACGATCTTTTTATTCTTCACATTCATATGCTTGAGAGCCGCCACGGTAAGCAGACCGGAATTCTCGACGATCATCTTATGGTTTTCTACCATATCGAGGAAAGCGACGATCAGCTCGTCGTCCTGGATGGTGATGATATCGTCCAGATTCTTCTGCAGATACGGGAAAATCTTCTCGCCCGGACGCTTTACCGCAGTGCCGTCGGCAATGGTGTTGATCGTCGGAAGCGTCACAACCTCGCCTGCCTCCAGGGACGCCTGCAGGCAGTTTGCCCCCGCCGGCTCCACGCCGATCACCTTGATATTCGGATTCAGCATCTTTGCGAGCGTAGAAACGCCGGTTGCCAGTCCGCCGCCGCCCACCGGAACAAGAATATAGTCCACCAGCGGCAGCTCCTTTACAATTTCCATCGCGATCGTGCCCTGCCCGGTGGCAACACCGAGATCGTCAAACGGATGGATAAAGGTGTAACCTTTCTCCTCGGCAAGCTGGTAGGCGTACTCGCACGCCTCATCGTAAACCTCGCCGTGAAGGATTACCTCCGCGCCGTAGCTTTTCGTGCGGTTCACCTTCATAAGCGGCGTCGTCACCGGCATGACAACCACTGCCTTCACACCCAGCTCCTTTGCCGCGTAAGCAACGCCCTGCGCGTGATTTCCTGCGGACGCCGTGATCAGTCCTCTCTCCTGCTCCTCTTTCGAGAGGGTGGAAATTCTGTAGTACGCACCGCGGATCTTATACGCCCCGGTAATCTGCATGTTTTCCGGCTTTAAATAAATGCGGTTCCCGGTCTGGTCGCTGAAATACTTGCTGTATACCAGCTTTGTCTCCTGCGTGACCTTTTTTACAACCTCCGATGCCTCTTCAAAGCTCTCTAATGTCAGCATAATTCTGATTCCCCTTTATTCCCTTTCATCTGTCAAAAACAGTGCATTTACAAATTCTTCCGCATTAAACTTCTGCAGATCCTCAATGCTCTCGCCGACCCCGATATATTTCACCGGAATGCCAAGCTCAGAGTGGATCGCGATCGCGATGCCGCCCTTTGCCGTTCCGTCCAGCTTCGTCAGAATGATGCCGGTAATATCGGCAACCTCCGCAAACTCGCGCGCCTGCACAAGCGCGTTCTGCCCGGTCGTTCCGTCCAGCACGACAAGCGTCTCGCGATACGCCTCCGGATACTCCTTTTCCAGGATGCGGTTGATCTTGCCAAGCTCGTTCATCAGATTCTTTTTATTGTGGAGCCTGCCTGCCGTGTCGCAGAGCAGCACGTCCGCATGACGCGCCTTCGCCGCCGCTACCGCATCATAGACCACTGACGCCGGGTCGCTGCCCTCCTGTCCGGAAATGATCTCAACACATGCCCGGGAGGCCCATTCAGAGAGCTGTTCCCCGGCGGCTGCCCGGAAGGTGTCGGCGGCTGCAAGCACCACCTTTTTCCCCTGATCCTTCAGTTTCCCGGCAAGCTTGCCGACGCTCGTCGTCTTTCCGACACCGTTCACGCCGATCACCAGGACGACAGAGGTGCGGTGTTCAAACTCGTAGGCAGTCTCTCCGACCTCCATCTGCTGGCGGATGCTCTCGATGAGATAACGCTTGCATTCCGACGGCTCCTTAATATGATTTTCCTTTACCTTTACTTTTAAATCCTCAATGATCGCGGTCGTCGCGTTGATGCCGAGATCGCCCATGATCAGTGTTTCCTCGATCTCCTCATAAAAATCCTCGTCGATACTGGAAAAGCCGCTGAAGATGCTGTCGATGCCGGACACAATATTGTCTCTCGTCTTGGAAAGTCCCTCCGCCAGTCTCCTGAAAAAGCCTTTCTTTTCTTCCATAAAACTCCTCCTTTCCAGGACAGGAGCGCCCTTTCGCAGGCTGTCCTTATCCTATTTATCAAGTTCCTCTTCTACCATATTGACGGAAACCTGCGTAGAAACACCCTTCTCCTGCATGGTGATCCCGTAGAGGCGGTCCGCCGCCGCCATCGTACCCCTTCTATGAGTAATAATAATAAACTGTGTATTTTTTGTCAACTTTTTCAGATATCCCGCATAACGCGCCACATTGTTTTCATCGAGCGCGGCCTCGATCTCGTCCAGAAGACAGAACGGCGAGGGCTTCATGTTCTGGATCGCAAACAGCAGGGCGATCGCCGTGAGCGCCTTTTCCCCGCCGGACATCTGCATCATATTCTGCAGCTTCTTTCCGGGCGGCTGCGCGATAATGCGGATGCCTGCCTCCAGGATATCCTCGTCCTCCACAAGCTCCAGCGTGCCGTGACCGCCGCCGAAAAGCTCCTTAAACGATCTGGAAAACTCCGTCTGCATAATTGCAAATTTCTCCGCAAACTGTTTGCGCATTCCGGTATCAAGCTCTTTGATGATATCCTTGAGCGCCTCGCCCGCCTTCACAAGATCGTCGTGCTGCTCCGTCAAAAATTTGTGCCGCTCGGCGGTCTCCTTATACTCCTCGATCGCATTTACGTTGACCGGACCGAGCGCCTTGATCTCACCTTTCAACTCGGAGATGCGCTTCTTTAGCTGCGCCGGATTCTCATGCGCTTTATCCTCGAAAGCGGCAGCCTCACTCGCCGTCAGACCGTACTCCTCCCACATATAATTGATCTGGCGCTCGCGGTAGTCCTCCAGACGCTCCTTCTGGCTTTCCAAACGGTAGCGCTCCTTATCCAGGCTGCTCATCTGTCCGGAAAGCGTCTCGCGCTTCTCAAAGAAATTCTTATGCGCGGCGGACACCTCCTGCCGCTCTTTCGCAAGCACTTCTATCTGCGTCTGTGTCTCCTGCTGGGCAAGCGACGCATGCGCTATCGTTTCCTCTATCTGTGTGATCTGCTCCGTCTTCTGCGAAACCTCGTCGCCGGAGCCCTGCCGGTCAGCCTGAAGCTGCGCCTCTTCCTCCCGGAAGCTCTTTATCTCGCGCTCCAGCCGCTTCACGTTATCGCCGGCAAACGTTTCCCGCTGCGCAAGCTCCGCAGACCGCGTGCGCGCTTTCGCCGTCAGATCGTTCTGCGCCTCCTGCTGGCGGCGCTTTTCCTCCAGTGTCTCCCGGCGTTCCGTAATCCCCGCCTCCAGCTCCCGCTCGCGCTCCTGCGAATCCGCAAGCTCAGATAGAAGCGCCGTCTTCTGTTCCCCAATCTCCGTCATCTGGGAGTCCAACTGCGCGGCCTCGCGCAATAGCTGCTCGTTGCCGGTCTGCGTTTTCTGCCTCTGTCCGTCGATCTCCTCCAGCTTCAGTCTGATGGTATTCTGCAGCAGATACTGCTGCTGCAGCTTCTCCGTGCGCTTCATCAGCTCCTGCCGGTATTCCTGCCGCTTTTCACGCAGCTCCTCGATATCCCTCTGTGCCTGGCTGACCGCGTCATTTTTTTCCTTTACGCTCTTTTCCAGCTCCTCCGTCTCGCGCCTTCTTCCAAGCAGATTGCTGGAGTTTTTGAAGGCGCCGCCGGACATTGAACCGCCCGGACTTAAAAGATCGCCCTCCAGCGTGACAATGCGCAGGCTATGCTTATATTTGCGGGCAATCGCGATCGCATGGTCGATCGTATCCACCACCAGCGTCTGCCCGAGCAGATATTCTACAAGATTATCGTAGATCTCGTCTGCCTCGGCGAGCGTGCTCGCCACGCCGATCGCTCCC
>CABRSG010000155.1 GCA_902473545.1 uncultured Lachnospiraceae bacterium
CCATAGGTGAAAGTATACAGCTTTTCAATGCCGTGAAGCTGGCGCCGGGAGAGTACTTCCTGTGCGACCTTGTAGGGCTTACCGTTTTCACGGACACGGGAGAGGCGCTTGGCACGCTGACGGAGATCATCCGCACCGGAGCGAACGATGTTTACGTGGTAAAAACAAAAAATGAAAAAGAAGTCTTGATACCGAACATAAAAGAATGTATTATAGAGGTATCGCTGGAAAAAAATACAATGACGGTTCATCTGCTGGAGGGGCTGCTGTGAAATTTCATGTACTGACGCTGTTTCCCGAAATGATTGAAAACGGACTGCACACAAGCATTACGGGAAGGGCAATGGAAAAAGGGATTATTTCGCTGAATACGGTAAATATCCGCGATTTTGCGGGCAATAAGCACGGCAAGGTGGACGACTATCCGTACGGCGGAGGCGCCGGTATGGTGATGCAGGCGGAGCCGGTTTACAGCGCGCACAGATCCATCGAGGAGCAGGCGGGAAGGAAAATCCGCACGATCTACCTCACGCCGCAGGGAAAGACCTTTCATCAGGAGATGGCGAAGGAGTTTTCCCGTGAGGAGGAGCTGATCTTTTTGTGCGGGCACTATGAGGGTATCGACGAGCGTGTCCTGGAGGAGATCGTCACGGATTACGTGTCCATCGGCGATTATGTGCTGACCGGCGGAGAACTGCCCGCCATGGTCATGATCGATACCATTTCCCGGCTTGTGGAGGGGGTATTAAATAACGAGGATTCCGCAGAGTTTGAATCCTTCCAGGATTCCCTGCTGGAATATCCACAGTACAGCAGACCGGAGACGTGGCGCGGCAAAGCCGTTCCGCCTGTGCTCTTATCCGGGCATCATGCGAATGTGGAAAAATGGAGAAGGGAGCAGTCTGTGCGGCGCACCGCCAGATGGCGTCCGGATCTGCTTAAGAGAGCAACGCTCACTGAAAAAGAAAAAGCTATGCTGAAAGGAGAAGGAAACGATGTTTGAAGATCTTGGAAAGAAGCTTGGGGACCTTGCGCAGAATATGGGAGACCTCGCACAGGTAATGGTAAAAAAGACCGGCGAGGTGGCGGAGATCGCAAGTCTGCGCACAAAGATCCTTGCAAAGAAGAAAAAAGCGGACGATGAGCTGATGGCGCTCGGTAAGGCATATTATGAGGCGCACAAGGACGCTGCCGATGAATTTGCGGACAAAATTGTCGGCATCAACGACATCTACAATGAGATCGCCGCTCTGGAGGACGAGATCAAGGCGCTGAAGGAGAAGCTTCCGGAGGATGAGAAGAAATTCGCCGAGGAGATGGTACAGGATACCGAGGAGATCATCAACGAGGCAAAAAAAGCGGTGGCCGATGCAGCGGACGCGGTGAAGAGCGCGGTGGACGAGGCGAAGGCATCGGCGGAAGAGAACGCAGAGGAAGCGAAAGAAGAGGAAACAGCAGCGGAAGAAGCAGAAGCTGGGGAGGAAGCTCCGGAAAAAGAGACAGAAGCTGGCGGGGAGGCTCCGGCAGAAGAGGCGGCGGAAGCAGAAAAAGCTCCGGCAAAGGACGCCGCTGAGCAGATATAAGAAAAGCTGATTTTTTACTTGCTTTTTCGCGTGCATCATGCTAGAATAGTTTACGTTGTGAGAAAAAGAGATGGTCCTCTGTTACGTATGTATTATGAACATCCAAAAGAATAAGGAGGCACACAATGCAGGAAATTATCAAAAACATCGAAGCAGCTCAGTTAAAAGCTGAGGTTCCGCAGTTTAATGTGGGAGACACCGTTCGCGTTTACGGTAAGATCAAAGAGGGAAACCGTGAGCGTATCCAGGTATTCGAGGGTACGGTTCTGAAGAAGCAGGGCGGAAGCAGCCGCGAGACCTTCACCGTAAGAAAGAACTCCAACGGAGTCGGCGTGGAAAAGACATGGCCGCTGCACTCCCCGAACGTAGAAAAGGTAGAGGTTGTGAGACGCGGTAAAGTAAGACGTGCGAAACTGAACTATCTGAGAAATCGTTCCGGTAAGAGCGCTAAGGTGAAAGAACTGGTGAAATAAAAAGCGGGAAGGGCTGTCTGACAGATGCGGACAGCCTTTTTTGTCATAATATATCTACATGCGGAGGGCAGTCATGAGAAAAACAGGCAGAGGAAGCCGGAAACGGCAGAAGGAAAAAAGAACCTTGCGGGAGAAGATCAGCAGCGTGCTGCTGTGGATTTTTGAGATTGCCGTGGTCATCCTGTTTGCGTTTGTGCTTGTCTATTTTTTCGGACAGGCGCGCACAAATATCGGAAGCTCCATGGAGCTGACGCTTGCGGACGGCGACCGGGTGCTGCTTGACCGGCTATCCTACAGCGTCGGCAGCCCGAAGCGAAACGACATTATTGCCTTCAAGCCAAACGGAAGTTCCACCAGCCATACGCATATCAAACGTGTTATCGGGCTTCCGGGCGAGACGATCCAGATAATGGACGGCATTATTTATATTAATGGAAAGGTCTATCTGGAAAAAGCGGATTATCCGCTGATGACCAACAGCGGGCTTGCCAGCGAACCGATCACGCTTGGCGTGAAGGATTATTTTGTGCTCGGCGACAACCGCAACGACAGCCGCTATGCGGATATCGGACTGGTAAATTTGGATTATATCGAGGGAAAGGTGTGGCTTCGAATAGCCCCAACCGATTCCTTCGGAAGAGTGGAATAAAAGATCTGCGCATTATCGTGCAGTTAGAAAGGTTTTTTATGAACGTTCAATGGTATCCTGGTCATATGACAAAGGCAAAGCGTATGATGCAGGAGGATATAAAGTTAATTGATGTGATCATCGAGCTGGTGGATGCGCGTGTACCGCAGTCGAGCCGCAACCCGGACATCAACGAGCTTGGAAAAAACAAGGCGCGCATTCTGCTGCTCAACAAGGCGGACCTTGCAGACGCTTCCGGCAGCGAGGCGTGGATGGAGCATTTCCGCGCACAGGGATATTATGCGGTAGCCCTGGATTCCAGAAATAAAAACGGCATGAACGTGCTGACAAAGGTTCTGCAGGAGGCGTGCCGGGAAAAGACGGAGCGCGACCGCAGACGCGGCATTTTAAACCGACCGGTTCGGGCGATGGTTGTCGGGATTCCCAATGTGGGCAAGTCTACCTTTATCAATACGTATGCCGGAAAAGCGTGTGCAAAGACCGGAAATAAACCGGGCGTTACCAAGGGAAAGCAGTGGATACGCTTAAACAAGAGCGTGGAGCTTCTGGATACGCCGGGGATCCTGTGGCCCAAATTTGAGGATCAGGCAGTAGGAATGCGGCTGGCGATGATCGGCTCTATCCGTGATGAGATTTTAAATACCGAGGAGCTTGCGCTGGAGCTGGTCGGCTTTTTGACGGCACATTATCCGGGCGTGCTCATGCAGCGCTATGAGTGCGCGGAAGAAAAGCTGCCGGTGGAGATTCTTGGCGAAATCGCAGGGGACCGCGGATGCATCCGCAAAGGAAGCGAGCTGGATTATGAAAAAGCATCGGCGATGATTCTGGATGATTTCCGCAGCGGAAAGCTTGGAAGAATCACCTTGGAGAAGCCTGCGTAAGGGGAGGGCATCCGGGGATTAGTGCAGGAGGCAAAGGATGAGGGGAGAAAAGACTTTGCCGGGCGGCCTGATAAGGTTTGTTGTATTGCTGGCAGTACTTCTTGCGCTGCCGTATTTTCTGAAGGGAACGGTCGTAAACGGCGATTCTATGCTGCCGACGCTAAAGAACGGCGATCATCTGCTGATCGACAGATGGAGCTACCGGATCGGGAAACCGCAGCGTTTTGACGTGGCGGTGTTTTCCTATCAGTATAAGCCAAACACTTATTACATCAAGCGCATTATCGGACTGCCCGGGGAAACTGTGCGCATCAGTGCGGAGGGTGTCATTTACGTCAATGGAAACGCATTGGTGGAGCACTACGGAAATGCGGCAATCGAGGATGGAGGACTCGCTGCCAACACGGTGACGCTTGGGGAAGATGAATATTTTGTACTTGGAGATAACCGCAATTCCAGCGTGGACAGCAGGGAGCCGGAGGTCGGCAATATCAGAGAGCGTGATATTGTCGGTAAAGGGTGGCTCTGTGTGCTGCCGCTGGAGAGATTTGGAGTGCTGGATTATGCAGAAAAAACTATCGGAAATGAAAGCAGAGTTGGAAGACGCCGGACGGGAGGAGCTGCCGCAGCTTCTTGAAGAGTTCGCGAAGGATGAGCGGGCAGGCGCTGCGGCGCTTGTGCAGCGTTTTCGCAGGAAGCTTGCGAAGGAAGAAAAAGAGGATGCGCGTCTCTATGAGATGCTTTCCTATGAACGGGAATATGAGAAATATCCGCATATCTGCGGGATAGATGAGGCAGGCAGAGGACCGCGGGCGGGTCCGGTGGTCGCCGGAGCAGTGATCCTGCCGAAGGGCTGCACCATCCGCTATTTAAATGATTCCAAGCAGCTCTCGGAGAAAATGCGTGAGCAGCTCTATGACGAGATCATGGAGAAAGCGGTGGCAGTCGGCGTCGGCATGGCGTCCCCTGCACGCATCGACGAGATTAATATTCTGCAGGCAACCTACGAGGCAATGCGCGAAGCAATCGGGAAGCTCTCTGTAAAGCCGGATATCCTGCTCAACGACGCGGTGCGGATCCCGGACGTTGCGATAGCGCAGGTGCCGATCATAAAGGGCGACGCCAAAAGTCTCTCTATCGCGGCGGCGAGCGTGATTGCCAAGGTGACGAGGGATCGTCTGATGAAGGAGTACGATAAGATCATGCCCGAGTACAGCTTTGCGTCACATAAGGGCTACGGCGCGGCGGTGCATATCGAGGCACTGCGAAAATACGGACCGTCGCCGATCCACCGGGCGACGTTTTTGAAAAATATATGTGAACAAAGAGAGACAGATCTGTGAACAAACGAGCGATTGGAACCGCTTATGAGAAGCTTGCCGCCGCATATCTTGAGCAGCACGGCATGAAGATTTTAGAATACAATTACCGCCTGCGCAGCGGGGAGATCGATCTGATCGCCCGCGACGGCAGATATCTGGTGTTTGTGGAGGTCAAATTTCGGGCAGATGACCTCCAGGGCACACCGCTGGAGGCGGTGGATGCGCGCAAGCAGAGAACGATTATCCGCACGGCGCAGCAGTATCTGCTGCGGCATGGATACGGAATGGAAACGCCGTGCCGCTTTGATGTGGTCGGTATTTGCAAAGAAGTGATCACACATATAGAAAATGCGTTCTGGGGAAACTGAGAGGAAATCGGGATGGAAGATATAGGGAAAATCATATGGAAGCGAAAAGGAAGGCAGAGCGTCCTTCGCACAAACGAAAAAGAGGGCGTCGTCTGGCTTACCTATCCGGCGCTGGAAAAGACAGAGGGCATTGTACACGGCTTTTCCACGCGGCTCGGCGGGGTGAGCGAGGCACATTTATCCTCCATGAATTTAAGCTTTTCCAGAGGAGACAGCGAGGAAAACGTCCGGGAAAATTATCGCCGTATTGCAGCTGCAATCGGATTTGCGCCGGAAAACCTGGTATTTTCTGACCAGACACATACGACGAACGTGCGTGTGGTCACGGAGGCTGACCGTGGAAAAGGGTTCACGGCGCCGCGCGATTACACGGACGTGGACGGGCTGATCACTGATGTGCCGGGACTGGTACTTGCCACCTTCTATGCGGACTGCGTGCCGCTGTATTTCGTTGATCCGGTGAAAAAGGCGATCGGACTTTCACACTCCGGCTGGCGCGGAACCGTCGGCAGGATCGGCAGGGG
>CABRSG010000156.1 GCA_902473545.1 uncultured Lachnospiraceae bacterium
GCAACAATCCAATAATTTTTAGCCACAAATGTTACAAAAAAGCTTGACCACAACAATATCCGTAAGCTGCAAGAAGCAAATCCTGCGTCTGCGGGAGAACTGGAAAAAATAAAGGCGCGCATTCGTTACGAAGAAACGGAGCGCCGGGCTTATCTGCTGGACGATAACAGGGCGTTGGCAGAGACGGTGCGGGAGATCAGGCAGTATACGATCCCGACCGGCATAACGATTCCTGTCTGGAATAATATAATGGCTGTCCTGCAAAGCACTTTGGAATATTATCAGGAAGTCCGAAATCCGGCATTTCTTTATGAGACAGTGCGGAGTATGTTCGATCTTTGCGTAAACACAAAGACAGATCTGAGCCGTTATACGCTTCCGGATCACATTGTGCTCCAGCTTGTAAAATTACTGCAAAGCGAGCCGGCAGGCAATGAAGGAAGAGAAAAGCTGCGGATTTTTGATCCGCAGTATGGCTCCGGAAATATGCTGCTGACGGTGGGTAATTATTTGAAAAATGTTCATCTGTGCGGTTTTGAACAGGATGAGTGGTTTCGCATGTCGGCGCGGATTTTAAGCGTTCTGGCGAATCAGGTAATCGAAACGTGGGACGGAAAATTTCTTGAAAGCCGGGAAATCGGATCGTTTGATATCGTGATCACGAATCCGCTGTTCAGCAGCGAGAGTGTACGGGAAGAGGACAGAGCATGGTTTGTGCCGGGAGAGCTTGGGCGTGTGCGCGGACGTCACAATCTGTTTCTGGTGAGAAGCATGCAGCTGCTGACAGAAAACGGACAGGCAGTGCTTGTGGTGCCGGACAGCTTTTTGTTTTCTACAAAAGCGGAGACGATGGATGTGCGGCGATGGCTTCTGAATACATATTGTGTGGAAGGGATCATTTCTTTGCCGGCGAAAGTCTTTTATCCCAGTACGATGACAAATGCCAGCGTATTGATTGTTTCCAACCCGTTTATGAGAGTGGAACGGATAAGCGGAAAGACGCCGTATCTGTTTTTCTATCAGATGAATGTGCAGGAAGACAGCGAGCAGACGGACATACAATTAATGGAAATCTGGAATCAGCGGGATTATTATTTTGACAAGTGGCAGCGTCAGGTGCAGACAGACTACAGGAGATTTGGAGGTGTGCCGACACCGGAGAATTGGGAACATGGAAACTTCTGGTTTGCGGATATAGAGGTTGTCGCGGGCGAGAAGTGGAATCTGCTGCCAAAGAACTATAAGCCGGACAGCCGCACAGAGCTTCAGGCAGAAGATCCGCGGATATTGCTGGAAGAATTAATCCGGGAGCAGGAAAGTCTGCTTAAAGAGATGTGTCAGTTTGCAGAGGAGGTTGAACGGCTATGACAAACTGGCATGAGAGCAGATTAAAAGACGTTGTGCTTTTGTGGGTGAAGGGTGCCACTCCGAAACGCTCGGAGGGAGACTACTATAGCGGCGGCGATGGGATTCCGTGGATAAGAGTCGGCGATCTGAATGAGCCGGTTATTACGAAGGCGCAGCAGTACCTGACCGCCGAAGGCGCAAAGAAGGCGGGACATGAGGTGCCGAAAGGGGCAGTGCTGTTATCCGTGTCGGGAACGATCGGAAAAGCGGCGGTTGCCGGGATGGATATGAGGATAAATCAGGCTGTTCAGGCGATGGTTTTTGATGAGGCACAGGTGCTGCCCCAATACGCCTGCTTTTATTTTCAGTTTATCCAGGAGCAGCTTGAGAAAACGGCAAACACGGTGACGATCCCAAACCTGACAAAGGCGCAGCTTGAAAATACGGTGATCGTATATCCTGATATAGACGGACAAAAGCGTATTATAGCGCTGTTGGAACGTGCGCAGGGTATCGTGGAACGGCAGAAATGTACATGGGCAGAGGTGAAGCATATTTTATTCCAGACACTGCATGACAAATGGAAAAAGGGCTGGAAGGATCTGCCCTGCGTCTGCTTAAAGGAGATGATTGCCGAGCCGCTTCTTTCGGGGCTGTCTGCAGCCAGGGAAGAATATACGGCAGTTCCTTATATAAATACCATTACGCCGGGGATCTGGGGCATACAGAGTGCGGATGCATATCCGCACTCTGCTGTGAAGCCGGATGCGATCGCCGGATATCAGATAAAAAAAGGAGATCTTTTGCTGCGGCGTTACCGGACGGATGAGTGCGAACCGGCGTTGCTTGCGGAAAGGGATCTTCCGGAGACCGTATGGGGAACAGGCATGTTTCGCGTACGTGTCAGAGAAGACAAGCTCTGTCCGGAGTTTTTGCTTTTGTGGCTGTACTACAGCTTTCGTTATCTTGAAAATGAGCCGTATCACGGGAAAACCATGACGGATGCGCGGGCAATGGGAATGATATGGATCCCGACGGTGCCGATGAAAGAGCAGGAAAAAATTGCGGACATTGGGCAGCGGATCCTTTCGATGCAGCACAGAATGAAAGAAATGGAACAAAAAGCAGAGGCTTATTATCGCGCGATGCTTGGCTACGTATTTTCGGCACATTTGTCCGAAGCATACCGCAGGAGAAAAGAGCCGGACCGGTATCTTGAAATAGAAGGCCCGAATTTTGTTTTAAATTATGAAAGCTCAAAAAGGAGCGAATGGCAGGAATACTTAAACGATAGTGAGCGGGAGCTGCTTACCTATCTGTCGGAGTTTCAGCGCGAGCTTCTGCGTATTTGCGGAGAAGCGCAGGAGCCGCTGCCGGTACATGTGATATTTAAGCGTGTGAAAAAGGAGAACAGGGGATATTTTCGCACGCAATCTATTCAGGATGCGATTGCGTCCGTCAAAATACTGGAGGGGCTTGGCATTTTAGCGCGGACTGTCCCGGAAAAACTGATGCTTGGAGAAGAGGAGATTTTGGACGCCACAGATAAACCGATCACCATTCAAAAATACGAATTGGCGAAAGAGGGGGAGAAGACAGATGAGATTGGATTACCTGGCGATTGACGGCTACAAGGGCCTGAAAAAACTGGAAATAAATTTTCAGAAGCAGTCTTCCGCGACGGCGATAGATTTTCTGAGCGGAAAAAACGGTTCCGGTAAGTCCAGCGTACTGGAGGCGATCGGGCTGATTTTTACACGAATTATGCAAAACGAGACGCCGGGCTTTGCTTTTGAGCTGAAATACAGTATGTCGGACGGGACACAGATACATGTGCGTCCGCAGACGGAAGCTGGAAAAAGGAGAGAAAACAGCCACAAATTATCAGTAATCCTTCAAAAAAACGGCGAAGAGCGTGTGTTTGGGAGGATCCCCAATGAATATCTGCCGGATCGCATTGTATCCTATTGCTCCGGCGCGAATAATTCCATGGAAGAAATTTTTGTAACATCGCCGCGGGAAGCGCTGATCAGCGATCTGTATGATGAGACAAACCGGCAAGAGGAAGCGGACGCTGAGCTGGTGCGTGAAATTATGAATTACTATGAACGGCTGGATAACAATCCGCGCGTGCTTTCTTTGGACGCGGCAACGTCAAAGGTGATTCTGCCGGTAGTGTTTGCTGTTTTTCCGTTCCCGGAACAGGAGCCGCTTTCATCCATAAAGAAATACAGCCGGCTTCGGCGGATGCTGGCGGACCGGCTGCAGATGAATATGGCGCCGGTTGCGTTTTCCTTTTGCGTGCAGGATGATCTGCTGGAGCAGAGGGCGGATCTGCCGCAGATTGGCATACTGCGCGAGCTTTTGACGGAGAGAATACAGCATAAGAAAGCCTGTGCAGATTATATCAGCAATGGTATTTCCACAGAACATGTTCTGGCGGACGGGAGTCCCGCGACGATTTCAAAAGCGGTTTTTCTGTATCGGACAAAAGGAGACATAAAGGATAGCTTTTATCATCCGGGACTGCAGGAGTTTTTTTCCGGAAATCCGTTTACCCTGATTTCGGTTTTGCTGACAGCGTATCGCCTGGGTGTGATCAGCGAGCTTCGTTTTGTGTATCAGGATGGAAAAAAACGCGGTCTTTATGAAATGGAAGCGTTAAGCGATGGGGAGCTGATGTGGATTGCGCGCATGGGGCTGGTGCTGCTGGCTCAGAAATATTGCGGCGAGAATACGCTTTTTCTATTTGACGAACCGGATGTCCATTTTAATGACGAGTGGAACCGCGATTTTATCGGGCTTCTTTATCAGCTGAGCAAAGATACACATCATGAATTTTTAATTGCGACACATTCCACATTGATCTTAACAGACGCATTGTACGAACAGCTTCATTTGTTTGACAATACTTCCGCCGGACGCACGCGGGTAAGTAATATTGAGATTTCAACCTTTGCGGCACAGCGGGATGAAATTTCACGTCAGATATTTAAAACAGAAGCGATAGGCGTGCATGCGGAAAAAACGGTTCAGAAGATGATGCGGGAAACAAAAACGGAAAAGATCATTGCCAATATTGAAAAACTCGGGCCTGGCTATCAGCGTTTCCGTATGTATGAGCAGTTGTACGAGCTTCTGGATAAAGAGAAAGAGCTGAGGTGAACGGATGTATTGGGAGATGGATCAAAGCGGTCATGAAAGAGATTTAAAATGCATCAGTGATTATCTGCTTTCTTTTTTTGCTTTTGCGGCAGGAACGGCAAGCACATCGTTTGTCAAAACGGAATGGCTTGCGTTTGCCGGGGCAGACGGCAAATGGCTGTATGAGCTTTATGAAAAGGATGCGGCAAATGGAGCTGCCATGCGGCAGGCGATCCGGCAGTTATTCAGATTGCCGGCCAGCGAGCGGCAAAATATATATAGGGCAATTGCGCACGACATGACATTTGAACAGAGTCGTACGGCGGCATTTGAATTTCAGAGCATCGAGCCGCACCTGAAGGGTGAGCAGTGCAAAATCATCAAAGATTTTTTTCTGTATTTTTATGAGGTGGCGTTGTGTTCCGCACACATTCAGTTAAGCGGATTGAGCAGACATTCCCTTAACCGGAAAGAGCTTACAAAGATATTTTTTGCAGGAAAAAACCGCAACTTACTGCAGAATTGTCCAATCTGCCTGCAGACGGTTACAAACAGTGAGCGCGAGGGGGATGCGGAACATTATTTTGGAAAAGCAGCCGTGCCGTGTCTTGCGCTGCATCCGTATAATCTGTATTTTTCCTGTAAGTCCTGTAATCAGGTGTATAAGGGCAGTAAGAGTCCGCTGAAGAGCGGACCGGATCTTCGCAAAGTGTTTTTGCCGTATCTGGATGTGGTTAAGCAAAAAACAAAGCTGGAATTTTATCATGAAGAAAAACAGGATGGGCTGCGGATCCGGCCTGCAAATGTAACGGGGCCTTATATTGTCGAGAAAATCGAGGCGTTTGATCAGCTTTTTAAGCTGGAAGAACGGTGGTCCGGGATGTTGGAGCGGTATTACCTGGCTTTGCGGAAGGATTACGAAGGGGAGTCGTTTGTTACGACGGACGATCTGAAGGCATTGATGAGAGCGGATATAAAAAGGGCAAAGCGCAGATGCTCTGTGCGGCCGGAGCAGTACCTGGAAACGAAGTACCAGGAGTGGATCAGCGACAGGCAGCTAAAAGCCTTTTATTCAGAATTGAAACATCGCGGGCGGAAAGCAGTTACAGATATGGAAGCCTGAAAATACGCGTTGTTTTGCCGCTGAAAACCGACGAAAAAAATTTTTAAAAAAATTTCAAAAAAACACTTGCATTTTTGAAAAAAGTGTTGTATTATATTGAAGTACGGTTCGTTGGTCAAGCGGTTAAGACGCCGCCCTCTCACGGCGGAAACAGGGGTTCGATTC
>CABRSG010000157.1 GCA_902473545.1 uncultured Lachnospiraceae bacterium
CTCGCCGCTCGCCTCTCCGCGCTGGAGCTGGCGTGCCAGAATGTCCGCCACCTCATAGAGCTTCGTGGACTTGCCGCTCTGCCCGGAAATGATCAGCGGGGTACGCGCCTCGTCGATCAGAACGGAGTCAACCTCGTCGATAATCGCATAGTGCAGACCTCTCTGCACAAGCTGCTCCTTGTAAATTACCATGTTGTCGCGCAGGTAGTCAAAACCAAGCTCGTTGTTGGTAATGTAAGTAATGTCGCAGTTGTACATTTTGCGGCGCTCGTCGTTGTCCATGTCATTTAAAACACAGCCGACCGTCAAGCCAAGGAATTCATGTACCTTGCCCATCCACTCCGCGTCGCGGTGCGCCAGATAGTCGTTGACCGTGACGATGTGGACGCCCTTGCCATCCAGGGCGTTCAGGTATGCCGGGAGCGTGGATACCAGGGTCTTACCTTCACCGGTACGCATCTCGGAGATACGTCCCTGGTGCAGGATAATGCCGCCGATGATCTGCACACGGTACGGCTCCAGACCGATCGCACGCTTCGCCGCCTCGCGCACTGTCGCAAATGCCTCCGGCAAGAGGTCGTCCAGCGTCTCGCCCTCCGCCAGACGCTTTTTATACTCATCGGTTTTCGCACGAAGCTGCTCATCCGACAGCGCCTGCATCGTCGGACGCAGGGCTTCCACCTTGTCTACCAGCGGTTTAATGCGCTTCAGCTCATGCTCACTGTGGGTTCCAAATAGCTTTGTAAAAACACTCATTCTTAATACTCCTGTATTCTACAGATAAAATGCATCTGTTTATTTTTAAATACACTGGTAACTATTCTGTATTTTCCTAGTTACACATACTACCGATTATTCTATCACCTTTGCGGCATTTGCACAATAAAATTTTTTATAAAAATCCCGCGCGGTGTCTTCCCGCGCGGGATCATGCTGCATGATATTTAAATAACCAGGTGATTTATCAAAATTCCGGCTCAATAAGACCGTAAGTGTTTCCTTTTCGCTTGTACACCACGTTCACTTCCTCTGTCTCGGCATTGCAGAATAGAAGTTGTGTCCGAGAAGCTCCATCTGGATGCAGGCGTCCTCCGGGTACATCGGCTTGATGCCAAAATGTTTGGTGCGAATGATCTTAACCTCCTCCGGCTCGATGCTCTCTTCTTTTTCGATAAATTCACGGCGGAAGTTGCTGCCCTCCTGATGTTTTGCAATCAGTTTGTTTTTATATTTGCGGAGCTGCCGTTCAATTACCTCTTCTACCAGGTCGATTGACACGTACATATCGCTGCTCACCTGTTCGGAGCGGATAATATTTCCTTTTACCGGAATCGTAACTTCAATTTTCTGTCTCTCTTTCTCCACACTCATGGTAACGATGATCTCTGTGTCAGGAGTAAAATACCGCTCCAGCTTGCCCAGCTTGTCTATAACGGTGTTTCTGAGTCCCTCTGTAACCTCGATGTTTTTTCCGCTGATAGTAAATCTCATACGATCACTCCTTTTCCGTCATTTTATCCGAAAGCGGAAACACTGTTAAAATTTACCGCTTTCGTCGTACTTCAAGGATACCACAATTTGTCTGATTTTTCAATTGGAATTGTGAAATTTCACAAACTTTTAACCAAAACTTAGGAAGATCGTTTGCGAATAGCGCGGCTGAACGAAATCAATTTCCCGTATTTATAAACTCCAGCACCTCGCGGTATTTCATCGTCCCTCCGAACAGATCGAGCGCGCTCCCGATCGTGACGTCGATTTTTTCGCGTCCGAGACGCCGAAGCTCTTTTAAATCCCCGAAGCTTCCGACGCCGCCTGCATACGTCACCGGAATCTTTGCCCAGCCGCCAAGCAGCGCAGCAAGCTCCGTCTCGATGCCGTTTGCCTTTCCCTCTGCGTCGACCGCATGGATGAGAAATTCATCGCAGTAACCGGCAAGCTCATTGAGCACCTGCTCCGTCAGCGTTACATCCGTGAATTTCTGCCAGCGATCCGTCACGATCCGGTATGCGCCCTCTTTTTTCCGGCAGCTTAGATCCAGCACCAGGCGCTCTTTGCCCACCGCGCGCACAAGCCTCTCCAGATTTTCGTAATTCAGCCTGCCGTCCTTAAAGACAAAGCTTGTCACGATCACATGGGAAGCTCCATTATCCATCCAAAAGCCAGCGTTATCGTCGCGGATGCCGCCGCCCACCTGCAGCGCACCGCGCCATGCCCGAAGCGCGAGCAGCGCCTGCTCCTTCGTCGCCTCGTAATGCGGCGATGTTTCCGGGTTCAGCAAAATGATGTGACCGCCCCGCAGATCATCCTTTTTATAAAACTCTGCGTAAAAGGCGGCGTCCGCCTCCGACACAAAATTCTCCCGCGCCGCATCGCCCTCGTCGCGGAGCGAACCGCCGACAATCTGCTTTACCTTTCCATTATGAATATCGATACACGGTCGAAAACGCATGATTTTTTCTGCCTTCCTTTCTTGTGATTTACCAGTCGGGGTTCCGCCGATTCTGTTTTCTTCGATATTATCATATTTCACAAAAAAAACACAAGAAAAATGTGAAAATACATTGACAACACAACTTCATCTGATATGATAATATTAAAGGAGAGTCCTGCCAATAAGTGGACGTACAAAAAGCGTTAGTGTCGCCACGGTGATACTACATTCAAGGACTATGGAAACATAGTCCTTGAAATATTCAGAGGGATAATTTATGACTCATATACCATTAGATTTTTATCGAATAGATATGAAATACATTCGGAATCTGCATAATATCGATGACAGAGTACTTTCTGTTTCTCCACAGATTGGTAAAGATGAGCGGCCTTTCCTTGGTGTGCTTATTGTGTGCAATGAGCACAAATATTGCGTCCCACTGTCAAAGCCCAAGAAAAAACACGCAAAAATGCGGGATAAGATAGATTTTAAAAAAATAATTTACCATGACACATTGATAGGTGTTTTAAATTTCAATCTCATGATTCCCGTTGAAAATGCACAATTACAACGAATAGACATGAAAATCCGTAAACACGATAATGCTGATACCAGAAAGAAAAAGGCGCTTTTAAGTAAGGAATTGACGTGGTGTAATGAACATTCCAGAGGTTTGATCAATACGGCAAACGTCTTATATCAAAAATACATATCCGGCGAGAACTTTTCCGCAAAAAAACAGTGTCTGGACTTCAAAAAGATGGAATCGGAATGCCGCCAATATAACCAAAAGCTTGCCTCTCATTCCCTGTAAAATCATTCATGACTGGTCACGTACTCCAGAAATTCCGGCGTCTGCGACCAGTATTTCTTTCCCCAGTTTTCAAAACTCCACTCTTCCATATAAAAATTACACTCATAGTCGATATAATACAGAAGCTCATCCTGCACGACAAAATTGGTCGGAAAATAGTCAATATTCAGACCCGCCGCCTGTGCCTGCGCCGCCATCTCACGCACCTGGGAAAAATATTCTTCCTTCATCGCGCCGTCTCTGACAAGCGCATAGATGGTAGGTCCGTCGATGTATTCCTTAACGATTCGCTCCTGCGCGATATCCAGCTCCAACATCTCCGGAATCCGGATGCCTGCTGCCAGCAGCCGCCTGTAATCGTTCCGCTCCGCCTCGATTTTATTTTCGAAGGAGTAGTAATCGCACGGTTCATGGTGGATCTGCTTCAGCACATATTGCTTCCCATCTTTTTCTGCAAGATAGGAATAGCCACCCTTTCCATGCCCAAGCAGTTTTTTAATAGTATATTCCGTTTGATTGACACTCATTTTTTCAGACATTGTACGCTCCTTTTTCCCGTCGGATGCTGCTGTTCATCCATGCAGTCCGCGCGCTCCTCTCCAAATGTTTTACAATCTCTTCTGCATCTACCGTTTTTATGCCAGCCTCTTCCAGCATCCTCGCGAAAATGCCCTGCCCTTCTATAAGCTTTCCACCAAAGCTTCCGTCATAGATCTGTCTGCATCCGCAGCTTGGACTGCGCGACTGCAGAATCGCAAGCTCCGCCCCTTCATCCAAAGTCTCCTTCAATGCTTTCGCCGCGCCCTCCCGAAATTCTTTATCTACACTGACGCCCTCTCTGGTCATAACAATTCCATTCACGATTTCCGCCGGTCGTCTCGGCACTGCAAGGCCGCCCAGAACCTCCGGGCAGACCGCTGTCACCTCGTGTCCTCTTACAAATTCTACGACGTTTTCATTATAGTTATTTTTCCCGTTATACTTGCAGTTCTCTCCTAAAAGGCAAGCGCTCACCACTATCTTCATTAGACTTTGCTCCTATATTTTCTTTCCACGCTTCATCGTGGAAGAGCTACACGCAAATATTTATCGAATGGGCTTTCCAATATGTTTCTCTTTTCTCCACTGCGGCACTTCCCCGTCGTCTGCCCAATATTCATCGACGGATATAATTTTATCACGTTCGATTCTTATAAACGACGTCACATGGAAAGATAGGGATTTATCCAGCGGATACACATGTGTAACCGTGATAATCACCTCGCCGGCCCAGTCGCCGGGATATTCACAATTTGCTCTTATAAATTCCTCTACAGAAAAATGCTCGTTGGTACAATGCCAGTTGACATAAGCATCCTCGTGAAAATATTCTCTGATTTTATCCGCGTCCTGCGCAAGAACATATTTCCAAAATTCACAGATATCCATTTTTCCACTGCCTATTTGTTTCACACTTTTTTCCTCTCCCCGCCTAAAAGTAAAACAGTTCCTCAAATTTTTTATCCAGCGCGATGCATAAGAGCAGTGCCAGCTTTGCCGTCGGATTAAACTGTCCTGTCTCTATAGAGCTGATGGTGTTTCTCGATACCCCGACCATCTCTGCCAGCGCCGCCTGCGACAGCTTTTTCTCAGCGCGGGCTTGTTTTATATGATTTTTTAATTCCAGTTTTCCATCCATATTCTCAGTGTCCTATCATAAATCTGCCTGCTGAAAAATTGCCATGTTTTATTTACAAACAGTGTAACATTTCCAGGTAAACCAATCAATATATTTCGCAAAGTTTTATTGGCAAATACTGCAGAACCTTTGCATAGGAAACTTTTTGAAATTTTTTTAAATTTCCTGTTGACGAATCTATAACCTGGTGCTATAATAATTTTTGCTTGCGGAAGTGCTGGAATTGGCAGACAGGCTAGACTAAGGATCTAGTGATGGCAACGTCGTGTGGGTTCAAGTCCCATCTTCCGCATGACGAAGACCCTGTATTCGAAGTGAATACAGGGTTTTTTGTTGCCTGCACCCAAAAGGACCTGCCGGTGGCAGATCCTTTCGGTATGTATTTTGGCATTTATACACAACTGTAAATTCACCCCGAAAACAGATTGGAAATCACGCTCTCACCCACGGCGATCTCATAACCGCGCTCCGCCCATGGCATATCCTTTTTCAGATGCAGTGAGACACGGTAGAGGTATTCTCCGGCTTCGTGCAGAGCAGCAAACGGCAGCTCGATGTAGCGCCCGCTTCCAGGAGGCACATCCGCATAAAGACTCCCCGCGCAGATGCTGTTTCCATCGCAGGAAAGCGCATAGCGCAGCTCGAACTCCGATGCATTGGCAAATACGCAGTGATTTTCCAGGAGTACGCCCTCCTGTGTGACATGCAGCTCGAAATCGGAAACACGCACTGACTTCCGACCGTCCGCCAAAGCCATCCCGTCATAATACAACCCATATTCCGGGCACAGCTCCGTAAGCATTTCATGCAGCCAGGTATCCCCAGCCGCATCTGCCTGCCGCCCTT
>CABRSG010000158.1 GCA_902473545.1 uncultured Lachnospiraceae bacterium
AAATGCCCAGATAGCTCAGTTGGTAGAGCAGAGGACTGAAAATCCTCGTGTCACTGGTTCGATTCCGGTTCTGGGCACGCGGGTGTAGTTCAATGGTAGAACACCAGCCTTCCAAGCTGGATACGTGGGTTCGATTCCCATCACCCGCTTTTTTGCTGCAGAAAATGCCGCCCGCAGGGTTTGTCCCCACGGACGGCTTTTTTGCATATGCATACGTTTATGCGTACAGCCACGCAGCTCACATAGCCGTCGAAACCGGGCTTTTATTCCAGATATAAGAACGGATCGACCGGCTTTCCCTCTTTCTGCATCTGGAAGTACAGGTTGCTTCCTTCCTCACAATAGTATTTGGTCGGCTCGCTCACGTAGCCGAGAAGCTGTCCCTGTTCCACCACGTCGCCCTCGGATACTGCCAGTTCTTTGAGCTGCCCGTAGATCAGACTGTAGTTGTTTCCCAGATTCAGTTTCAGTGTCGTTCCGGTTTCCTCATCGACGCCGATAGATTCCACGATTCCCTTCGCAGATGCAATGACCGGATTGCCCGCCTCACTGCTGATGATCACCGCCGGATTGTATTTGTACTGGTTGAGCGTCTCAAAATAAACGGTACTATTCATATTGTAGTCCATCAGTACGGTACCGGCTGCAGGCCACGCAAGCATTGAGTCGTCCTGAAAATCGACAGTCGGCTGCAGGATCGCCGTTGCCGAAGAGGAGCTGACATCCGCCGTCTCCGTCGCTTCTTCCGTCACTTCCAAAGACGCCGGATCGACGTCTTTTTCATTTGCCGCCATGTAACCGTTTACCTGCGGCAGCTCTGCTACCACGTCCGCTCCAGCCGCCTCCAGATCCTGCTCCTGCGTCTCGCTCTCCTGTATAGCTGCCGTGTTGGGAGATGCCTCCTGAAAGCTGTCGCCGCTTGTCCGATATGTTGCAAACGCAACCGCTCCCACAAGGCAGAGTGTCATCACTCCCAGGGTTCCCTTACTTTTTAAAATACTTAATACCTTTTCTTTTCGCATATCTGTCACCTCATATTATGTTCATTATGGTTCTACACATATGTTTTCCATAAATGAGGAATTTATGCAAAAGATTTTTTAATACTTCACCAGCTCCGTGCCCGGGTAGAAGTAGCCGAGAATTTCTTTATAATTTTTGCCGGTGAGCGCCATCTGCTGCGCGGTGTACTGGCTCATGCCGAGGCCATGCCCGCTGCCGTGCACCGTCAGATATGTACCGTCTTCTCCTGCGCGCACCTCAAAGTTTGCGGAAGGCAGCCCAAGCAGATTGCGAAACTCCTCTCCGGGGATCGTCTCATTCTCAAGGGAAATCTGCAGCACATACCCGGCGCTGTCGCGCGCCGTCACCTGCATCTGTGCCCAGGAATCATCTATCTGAATCGTGGTCTGCGCGTCCGCCGACTTCTCATCTGACGGACAGCGCTTTGAAACGAGATAGGGATAGCTCTCCGACTGAAACACCTCCTGCGCATCCCGTGTACTCCCGGCGCTGCACGCATGAAAGGACGCCAGGATCGGTTTATCCTCCCATATAAGGACCTGTCCGTCTGTCTCCCGCTGTGCCAGCAGAAATTTTTCCGCGGCGCCCATACGCTCCAGCTCCGTCATGGTCAGATACGCCTCATTTTCCACCTTTCCGTTCTCTTCGATCTGCCGGTACAGATTCGTCCGCACCGCGATCATTTGTGCCTTTATCGCCTCCGGATCGTATCCGGCCGGAATCTGTGCTGCAGTCGCCCCAATAACATATTCCTCCAGCTCCATCTCCGCGATCCCGCTGCTTGTCTTTACCGCTATATAGTCTGTCTCATTTTTTATCGAGCGATAGATTTCACTCATCCGGCTGTCCAGAAGAAGCATCAGCGCGCACGGAAGCACCAGTATCACCAGAATACCGGCTAAAATATATTCTACACGTCTTTTCATAAATGTCTGCTCCGCATTTTTCCGGGATAAAAAAATCCCTCTCATATTATCCTATGAAAGGGATTGCATTTTTATGCCTAATAATTTTCCGGTTTAATCTGGAAAAATGCTTTTTCATGCCCGCAGACCGGACACCTTTCCGGCGCTTTCTTGCCGAAATGGATAAACCCGCATTTTCTGCACTGCCACATCATGTCCCCGTCCCTGGAGAATACGATTCCTTCCTCCACGTTTGCGAGCAGCCTGCGGTAGCGCTCCTCGTGCTCTTTTTCTACCGCCGCCACCAGTTCAAACTTCCTGGCAATTTCTGTAAAGCCCTCCTCATACGCTTCTACCGCCATTCGGCTGTACATTTCGGTCCACTCAAAATTTTCCCCGTTGGCCGCAGCCAGCAGATTTTCCTTCGTATCGTCAATCTTACCGCCGCTGATGTATTGAAACCACTGTTTTGCGTGTGCCATTTCATTTCCCGCAGTCTCCTCAAAAATCGCCGCGATCTGCTGATAACCATCCTTACGCGCCTTGTTTGCATAATACGTATACTTGCTGTGCGCCATGCTCTCTCCCGCAAACGCCTCCAGCAGATTTTTTTCTGTCTTGCTGCCCTTTAGTTCCATAAAAGCGTCCTCCTTTTCTCTTTGCTAAAAGGATATCCTGATTTTGAAAATTTATACAAAGCCCCCGGCCGCTGCTTTGCATAAAAATTCTGCACGGCAGCTTATGCATCGTCCTTATGTGTTCCTATGTAATTCAGAATTCCGCTGCACACCGCCTCCGCCACTGTCTCCTGGTATGCGTCCGTCACCAGCTTTCCCGCTTCCTCCGGATTGCTCAAAAAGCCGCATTCCACAATCACCGTCGGACTTTTGGTCTTTCGCAGCAGATAATAGCTGTCGTTTGCCTTAATCTCCCGCGGCCGCTCAATTTCCAGCATCTCATTTAAGGCTTCCTGCAATGCACTGGCAAGCTCCTTTCCCTGCACGGAGCTTTCATAAAAGAATACCTGCGGTCCCTTTACCGAGCTTTCCGTATAGCTGTTCTGATGAATGCTGACAGCAAGAAACGGCTCTATTTCGTCGATCACTGCACAACGCCGCTTCATATCCTGCTGTTTTTTATTCGCCTCTCCCTCATCGTAAAGACCGCTGTCCTCCTCCCGCGTAAGCACCGCCGTAATGCCGTTTTCTTCAAGCCGGGCGGCAAGCTTTTTTGCAATGGAAAGATTAACCTCCTTCTCCAGCGCGCCGTTTACACCGACTTTTCCAGAATCAATTCCGCCATGACCGGCGTCTACAACGACAGTTATTTTGTCGTAAACCACAGTGCCCAATTCCTGCTTCACCTCGCCGGACGCCGCATCACTGCCGGTTTCAGACCGCACGCCGCCGGATGCCATGATGCCGGCTCCGAGCCTGCCGGCATAAAACGCGCATACCAGAATCAGCACTGTCATTACCAGCTCAAGTATTTTTTTATTTTTATGCATACAAATACCCCTGCCGTATACTTTATTACAAGTATATGCGGCAGGGGCAGTAAGTTTTCCAACCTACTCAGCCATGCGGCAAATCAGCTTACATACTTCAGAATAATATCCCAGACGGAATCAGTCTCCAGCCCGAGCCTCCATCCGGCAACTCCGGCAAGCCCATAATCCTTCACCAGATTCATCTTTTCCTCAATAGATTTGTCATCCTCCAGCCAGATCTGGTAAAGCGAACCGTCGTCTCCTTCAAACTGGGCATAATTCTGACCGGTCGTCTCATCCCAGGAAGCTTCCACATTGTTGTTTTCCAGAACCTGCTGGCCGCCCTCCATCCCATATACCTCGCTGGTAACGGTGGTCGTGCCGTCCGCGTTTGTCTTTGTATTCCAGAGCCTCGTGTAGAACGGGATCGCGCTGATCAGCTTCTCTGCCGGAACGTCCTTTCGCATGTCGAGAATGCCCTGGTTTTCAAAGGCGAGGCTTGCCACGGAGCCTGCCTCCTCCGAGCCGTCGTAATGCTCGTCGTAACCCATCACGATAACGTAATCGCAGACAGTCCCAAGTTCGGCCCGGTTGTAATGCTCATTAAACGACATCGGCACAGGCACATCCACGGAAAGCACCAGACCGTTCTTGCGGCATTTTACAGACAGCTCGCGGATAAACTGGATGTATCCGTCCGCAGCCTCCTCCGGAATACTCTCAAAATCTACATTGATGCCGTCGAATCCGTACTCGATCGCAGACGCGATCAGCGAATTCTCCATCTTCGTACGTGATTCCGTAGATTTAAGCACCGTTGTCGTGTCGATATCGGAGCTGAAATTGTCAACAAGCGCCCACACCTCCATATCGTTGCGGTGCGCAGTGTCCACATAATCCGCGTCGGCAAGGCTGCTTAAGGTTCCATCGTTTGACGCGATGGAAAACCATGTCGGCGAAATGGTATTGACGCCCTTTATCGAAGCAATATCGTAAATAATATTGTAGTTCGCGTCCGTATTGCTTATCACATGCCATACCAGATTAATCTTATAGTCCTTGGCCACACTGGTGTACTCCGGCTCCTCAAACTCCCGCTGCACCGTCTCGGTGCGCTCATCCACAAGCCTGTCGTTTTTGATATAGCCGAAATATCCGTCCTGCGTCAGCACGCCTGTCCAGTCCTCCATCGGTTCGATCACCGTGACAACCTCATTCTTCTCAAGCTCCCGCAGAATCGGACTCTTGATGCCGCCCTGATAGCGCAGCTTTCCTTTTTTGCGGATCGTCGCCAGCGTCTTTTCGCCCCATTCGTTTGTGATGACGATGCGCTCCGGATCATGGAACAGCTCGTACTCCAGGTTTGTATACTTCTGGACAAAATCGAGCGCCAGATACGTTTTCGTGCCGTCAACCTTTACGATATCATAAGGCAGTGTCTCCGATTTTCCGGTGGCAGTGTATTTCTGTCCGTTCGCCGGAATCTCGATAATATCGGTGGGCGTGGTGTACAGCATCAGATTCGCCTCGGAATCCCAGTAAAACCGGTCGTTTAACTGTTCCTTTACCGCCTGAAAGTCCACATAGCAGACGTCGCCCGATATCATTCCTTTGTATTCAGAAATTTCCCTCCCTATTACAATAGCCGCCTCATTCTCCGAGGACAGGCTGAAATACGCGTTTCCATCCATCACTTCCGATGTCGGAGTGTACTTCTTCACCAGATTCGTTATAAAAACAATTGCTGCCACAATCACCACCAGAACCACAGCAGCCAGCAGTGGTGCCGCTTTCTTTTTCATACATTGCACCTCCCAGGTAGTATACTCTGAATACAGTATATCATACCTCACTGCTTACTTCTAACAGTTTTCGACTTTTTCAGAAAATATTCACATTTATTTAAGTTTTTTGCACAAGGGGACTGTACTGTCTGTTGATTCTCTTTTCTGATACGGTCAAATCCTATCCCGCATACATGATTCTGACGATCCACATAGTAATCACGCATATAATTTGTTTTCTCACAAAGGCAGTTTGCAATCTGATAGGAAGTGCTTGGTTCTCCATCCAGCCAGAGCTGGATACCCGCCTCCTGATACTTTTTCAGCTCCCGGTACAGTCTGCTGTTTTTGACCTGCCTGCTTCTGGACAGATGCGCCTGACTGATTGTTCCTTTTTTCTGTTCGATGGCACTCACTCACTTTCCGTTTTCTTTTGCCGGTTCATTCCTTATGGTGCATTCGTGATATATTTCCGCGCAGAAAGAAAACTTTTGCTCCAGAGAAGATTTGTTATTACTGTTCACGCCAGCCTCAAACACCTGCTGCGACGCGAAGCTAGTCCTGTGG
>CABRSG010000159.1 GCA_902473545.1 uncultured Lachnospiraceae bacterium
CATCTGGTTTTTGGGCTCCTCCAGACGCGGGAAGCTTTTATAGACAGCCGCAAGGCTTTCCTCGATTTCATTTTTATCTTTTCTTGTGTACGCGCCCATCAGCAGATTCTGGTATACCGTAAACTGTGCGAACACGCGCCGTCCCTCCGGCACATGCGCCATTCCCAGGCTGACGATCTTGTGCGCGGGAATTTTCGTCAGCTCCTGCCCTTCAAATAAAATGCTGCCCTTTTTCGGACTGAGAAGCCCGGTGATGGTCTGCAGGATCGTCGTCTTGCCTGCACCGTTCGCGCCGATCAGCGCCACAACCTCGCCCTCGTTTACCTCGAAGGAAATTCCCTTGATCGCCTGAATCACACCGTAAAATACTTCCAGATCCTTGATCTCAAGCATTGCCATGTCTCATTTCCCTCCTATTCTCCAAGATATGCCGTGATAACCTGCGGATTGCTCAGCACCTCCGCTGTCTTGCCCTGGCAGAGCACCTGTCCGAAATTCAACACCGTCAGCTCCTCACAGATACCGGAAACCAGCTTCATGTCATGCTCGATCAGAAGGATCGTCATGTCAAAATTATCGCGTACAAAGTGAATTGTCTTCATCAGCTCCGCCGTCTCGTTGGGGTTCATGCCCGCCGCCGGCTCGTCGAGCAGCAAAAGCTTCGGGTTCGTCGCCATCGCGCGCGCGATCTCCAGCTTGCGCTGTTTTCCGTAGGGAAGGTTGGACGCCAGATACTCCGCCTCGCCGTCCAGTCCGAACACCCGCAGAAGCTCCATCGCCTTCTCATTCATTTCCTTTTCCTGCTTAAAATAAGAGGGCAGGCGCAGGATTCCCGCAAGCGTCGAATATTTATGATCGTTGTGCAGACCAACCTTTACATTGTCAAGCACCGACATTGCGCCGAACAGACGGATATTCTGGAAGGTCCTTGCGATCCCGGCTTTATTGATCTCAATCGTACTCTTTCCGGTAATGTCTGCTCCATCCAGGCGGATAACGCCCTCGGTCGGCTTGTATACGCCTGTCAGCAGGTTGAAAATCGTTGTTTTTCCGGCGCCGTTCGGTCCGATCAGACCGTAAAGCTGCCCTTTTTCGATTGATACGTGAAAACCATCCACCGCGCGAAGACCGCCAAACTGAATGGACAAATTGTTTACTTCAAGCATTGCCATGTTAAGCCGCCTCCTTTTTCTTTCTGCCGCCCTTCAGCTTTTCCAGCATACGGCTTCTCCAGTTGCGCGCCGCAGGCGCCCAGTTAAACAGCATCATCACGATCAGCACAATTGCGTAGATCAGCATACGGTAGGTGGAGAATCCGCGCAGCAGCTCCGGAAGCGCATACAGGATAATCGTCGCAATGATAGAACCGCGCAGATTTCCGATGCCGCCGAGCACCACGTATACCAGGATCAGGATCGACAGATTGTAGTCGAAGGTGGATACCTTCAGCATGGAAAGGTTGTGGGCATAAAGCACTCCGGCTACCCCGGCAAGCGCCGCAGAAATCGTAAATGCCATCAGCTTATATTTTGTCACACTGATGCCCACGGATTCCGCCGCAATGCGGTTGTCCCTGGTGGACATGATCGCGCGCCCGCTTCTGGAATTTACCAGATTCTGCACAATAAACAGAGTGATCAGAATCAGAATCACGCCTATGATAAAGAAATAATCCTTGATATCCTTATATAAGGCAGCCGTGCCCGAAATGCCGAGCGCGCCCTTCATGATCTGCTTGCCGCCCGCAGCCATTTTCAGCCCTGCCGAGCTTGTCGCCACATGAAGCCCGTTTTCATCCACACCCACATACAGCACGTTGATGAGGTTCTTGATGATCTCGCCAAATGCCAGCGTAACGATTGCAAGATAATCGCCGCGAAGTCTCAGAACCGGGATGCCGATCAGCACACCGAATACCGCCGCCACTGCCGCGCCGATCAGAATTGCAAGGATCAGCCTTGGCACAGACGGGATCGTGTCCGCGAACACATTGGAAAACAGCGCGCTGGAATAAGCGCCGACGCACATGAATCCGGCGTGTCCCAGACTCAGCTCTCCTGAAAATCCAACGACCAGATTCAGTGAAAGCGCCGCGATCGTGTAGACGCAGAGCGGCACCAGAAGTCCCGTGAGCAGCCTGGACAGATTGCCTGTCGCGGAAAGTGTCTGCTCAACGATGAAAATAACGATCACCATCGCATACGTGATATAATTATTTTTTGATGTCTTACTCATACCTTTTTTCATATCCGCCACCTACACTTTCTCCTGTACATTCTTGCCAAACAGTCCGGTGGGCTTTACCAGAAGCACGATGATCAGCACCGCAAACACGATCGCGTCCGCCACCTGGGAAGAAATGTAGGCTTTTCCGAAAATCTCAATGACACCAAGCAGAATGCCGCCGATCATCGCGCCCGGAATCGAGCCGATGCCGCCGAATACCGCCGCAACAAACGCCTTGATGCCCGGCATCGCGCCGGTGTACGGCGTAAGCGTGGGATATGCCGAGCAGAGAAGCAGTCCGGCAATCGCAGCAAGCCCGGAGCCGATCGCGAAGGTGAGGGAAATCGTGGAATTTACATTCACGCCCATAAGCTGCGCCGCATCGCGGTCCTCTGAAACCGCCTGCATCGCGCGCCCCGGCTTCGTCTTGTTTACAAAGAAGGTCAGACCGCACATGATAACAATACATGCGGCGATCGTCACAATGGTAATGCCCTTGATGGTAAGCTGTCCGTCAAACAGTACCAGCGTCGGCACGTTGATCACCGTCACAAAGCTCTTTGCATCTGCGCCGAAGATCAGCAGCGCCAGATTCTGCAGCAGATAGCTGACGCCGATCGCCGTGATCAGCACCGCCAGATTGGACGACGCTTTTCTGAGCGGACGGTAGGCGACCATCTCAATGGTAATGCCAAGAACCGTACACAATACAACAGCCAGAAGAATGGACAGTGCCGGAGACAGCCCTGCTTTCGTGATCGCCGTGAGAATCACAAAGGCGCCGACCATAATGACGTCTCCATGGGCGAAGTTCAGCATCTTCGCAATGCCGTACACCATGGTGTATCCAAGAGCAATGATCGCATAGATACTGCCAAGGCTGATGCCGTCTTTTAAATAGGAAATAAAACTCATAGTACACCTCATAAATATTCTGCGTGTTTTCTCAGTGGTCTTTTGTTTTTATATAACAGGAAAGGACAGCTGCACATCCGTTCCTGTTATATAAAAACAGAGAGACGGCGCCTTCCTCACAGGTACCGTCCCCCGTTTCTTAAACGGCAATCCCCCTGTCATCGGGGAAGTGTCTTTTGCATCAAAACACTATGGATATGTTACTCCATCATCTCGTAAACGCCGTCCTTGATCACAACAGCCTTCGGCTCCTTATCGCATTCGCCCTCTTCGGTCCATTTTGCCTTACCGGTAAGACCGTCGATCTCGATGTTCAGCATGGAAGCGGACATTGCCGCACTGATGTCCTCGTTGGACATATCCGGTGTGATGCCTGCATCGTTTGCTGCTGCCTGCATAGCGTAAATTACATCGTAAGCGTCTGCTGCAAACTGGTTCGGCGTCTCGCCGTTGTTTGCTTCGCCGTATGCAGTTACGAAGTTTACAGTCGCCTCATCCTCTGCGGTTGCGGAGAACGGAGTAAGGAGCATAACGCCCTCTGCCAGAGAGGTATCAAAGTTTTCTACGGAAAGGATACCGTCCATGCCGTCTACGCCAAAGAAGGTAACATCAAGCTGCGCGTCTGCTGCCTGCTGCAGGATCAGCGCACAGTCAGAATAGTAGTTCGGCAGGAACAGAAGCTCTGCGCCGCTCTCCTTGATCTTGGAAAGCTGTACGGAGAAGTCTGTGTTGCTGTCTGTGGTGTATGCTTCATCTGCAACAACCTCCAGACCGTATTCCGGAGCTGCCTCTACGAATGCATCGTGGATACCTACATTGTAGTCTGTGGAAGAATCGTACAGGATCGCAATCTTGGTAGCAAGTCCGTTCTCAGAGATGTACTGAGCGGATTTGGAACCCTGCATCGGGTCTGTGAAGCACATACGGAACTCGTTGGAACCCGCTGTGATACAGTCTACCGCGCTTCCGGACGGTGTGAACAGGAAGGTGCTCTCCGCCGCTTCGCCGCCTACTGCGATGCAGGCACCGGAGGTAACGGTACCGCAGAGCATCTGCATACCCTTGTCCAGAAGGTCGTTGTATGCGTTGATCGCCTTCTCAGCGTCACCCTGGTCGTCGCCTGCATCCAGAAGCTCAACCTGATAGCCGTTGAAGCCTCCGTTTGCGTTTACTTCATCGATCGCAATTTTTGCTGCATTGTATACATTCGTGCCGTACTGTGCATAGTCGCCTGTCATCGGTCCGATTACGCCAATTTTGAAGGTACCTTCTTCCGCTGCTGCCGGCACTGCCAGAACGCCTGCAACCATAGCCGCTGCCATAGCAACGCTGACTGCTTTGTTAAATTTTTTCATAATTCTTTTCCTCCTTTATAAATTTGAAATTAATGATAACCCCGTAACGCCTTATTTGTCAATGTTTTTTTCGCTTCCTTATCATGGATATAAAGCATTAAAACCATTTATTTTCTTGATGCCAGGGCGCAGAAAGTCATACGTTCCATGCTTGCATGGAAAAGGATGACTTTGGCGCCCGCGAAACATGAGAAAGCAGCCATTCATCTACGCGCCCACATTCACCGCATACCATTTTTCGGTCGGCTCAGACAGGTACACCACGATCACGTCCTTCAATTCCGCGATACTGCCCTCCTGCGGCCAGGTGTTCATGGTTTTTGTCCGCTCCAGCGCCGCCGCTATCTGCTGCCCGTCCGCCTGCTGCACCGCATAGCCTCTGGTCTGCAGAAAATCGCACATTCTGGAATTATTTCCGTCGTCCCAGGCAAAGAAGGAACCGCCGAGCGTACAGGATTCCAGAACCGGCAGCTCATCCCGCGCGATCATACCGATAAACGCAACCGGTTTTTCGCGGTAATCCATCCCTGCCGCCTGAATGTCGTACATGATCTGACCTGCCGTCGTGCAGTCCTTTTCGTACGCAATACTGCTGTAATAGTAGATCAGATTCATATTACGCGCGTTCAAAAACAACAGATAGCCTCCAAGGACCACCATCGCCTTTTTCAGAAGCGGCTTTGTAATGGTCCTGGTGATAACATACATCTGCACCGCGCCTGTCAGCGGAAGCGCAAGCAGCATCCTGCCATGCGTTTTGTAGGTCGCCAGCGCCAGATACAGCACAAACGGAGCTACGCAGAGCGCGACCGTATAGAACAGGATACCGGCCTTTTTCTTCCACCCCTTCTGGCGCACAAACAGGTACACCGCACAGATCACAAAGAGAATGGAGAGCGCGCGGATCACGCTTCCCCCGTAGATGTACTCGCCCTGGAAGGGGATCGCAAAAGAAACCCGCCCGATATTGGCAATCGCCATCGCCGCTGCAAGCTTCCAGTCTCCGCTTGCCCAGCCATTGTAATTATCGCCGAGATAACCGGCAGAGCCGACCAGATGCCCCAGAATCACATTTATTACATAATAAACTGCGACTGCCATCACACAGATCGCCGCACAGGTGAGAATCGTACATTTCAGACTGCACAGAGCGCTGTTTTCTGCACGCTCCGCCGGATCGCCTGTTCCCATTTTCGTTTCGTGGGGCAAAGCCTGTCTGTCTGCGTACATAGCGTCCTGCCCCAGACTGCGGCACACAGA
>CABRSG010000160.1 GCA_902473545.1 uncultured Lachnospiraceae bacterium
AACCGTGAGCTGACGATCATCGACTTCGGCTGCGGGAAATCATACCTCACTTTCGCGATGTACTATTACCTGCACGAGCAGCAGGGGCTTGACGTCCGCATGATCGGGCTTGATTTAAAAGAAGATGTGATCGCGCACTGTAATCAGCTCGCTGAAAAATACGGCTATGAAAAGCTAAGATTTCTCACCGGGGATATTGCCTCCTACGAGGGCTGCACGCAGGCGGATATGGTGGTTACGCTGCACGCCTGCGATACGGCGACGGATTATGCGCTGCAGAAAGCGGTGGAGTGGAATGCGCAGGTGATCCTCTCGGTGCCCTGCTGTCAGCATGAGCTGAACGGGCAGATTTCCAGTGAGCTGATGCAGCCGGTGCTGAAATATGGGCTGGTGAAGGAGCGGATGGCGGCGCTTCTGACGGACGCTTTCCGTGCGGAGCTTCTGGAGGAGCAGGGCTATCAGGTGCAGCTTCTGGAATTTATCGACATGGAGCACACGCCGAAAAATATTCTGATCCGTGCGGTGCGAAGGAAAAACGGCGTTGTAAAGACAAACCAGGCACTCACCGCGTGCATGGAGGCATGGAACGCGCAGCCGCTGCTTGGAAAGCTTCTGCGGCGGGAGGATGCGTTATTTGGAGGAGCGCAATGAAAAAGGTATTGATCAGAATAGCGGTATTGCTGGTGATCTTTGTCGCTTCGACGGCAGTTTTCGCGCAGCTTATCAATGACGAGACAAAGATGCAGACGGAGGATATGTCGCAGGCGACGCTTCCGCTTGTTTATATGGTATATAAGGATGTGGAGATGAACCCGCTGCATGGTTACGTGAAGCCGATGGCGGTGACAGCGGTGCGCGACACGCTTACGCCGATCTCCACGGAGCGCGACATGAGCATCGAGGTGCAGACCTTTGGCGCGAAGGTGAGCGATATTTATTTTGAAGTGTTTACTGCGGACGGAGAGACGTCGCTGGAAAACACAAAGGTGACGAACCTGTCGCAGGACGGCGACTATGTGACGGCGTCCTTCACGCTGCAGAATTTTATGCGCATGAATCAGGAGTATGTGCTGAAGATCCAGCTCCGCGCGGACGGGCGCGACATCTATTACTATACCCGCGTGGTGCAGCAGGACAGCCTGCACACGAAGGAATATCTGGATTTTGTGATCAGCTTTTCCGAGAAATGCCTGAACCGGCAGGAGGTGGACCGCCTGGCGCTCTACCTGGAGCCAGAGGGCGACGAGGACGAAGTGGATCTGTCCTTTATGGATATCCATACCACCACCGACCAGGTCGTGTGGGGAAACCTGAATCCGCAGATTTATTATAAGTCTATCCCGGCGATCAAGGAGCTGAACGAGACGACGGCGACGATCGTGCAGGAGTACCTGATCAGCGCACAGAGCGAGGAGGGCTACACGGAGCTGTATACGGTGAATGAATATTTCCGTCTGCGCTATGCCGATGAATCGGTGATGCTGCTGGATTTTGAGCGCTCGACGAATGAGATCTTCAATCCGGACAACGGCGTGCTGACGGATAAGGGCATCCGCTTGGGCATCTGCGACAGTGATATTTCCTTTGTGACGGATTCCAAGAGCCGTTTTTACGCTTTTGAGATCGGCGGGGAGCTGTGGAGCTACGATTCTTCGAGCGGAAAGATGGCGCAGGTATTCACTTTCCGCCAGAAGGGTAACACGGATTACCGCGATGTTTACGGACAGCATGACATTAAGATTTTAAAGGTAAGTACGAACGGCAACATCCAGTTTGTGGTGGCGGGCTACATGAATCGCGGACGTCACGAGGGCGAGTCGGGCGTGGCAGTCTATTTTTACGACGCTTCCTCAGGAGGCATCGAGGAAATGCTGTTTGTGGACACCATGCGCTCCTACGACCTTCTGAAGGCAGATGTGCAGGAAATTTCTTATGTGGCGGACGACCAGGAGGATTTTTATCTGCTGCTGGACGGAGATGTGTACGAGATCAATCTGACGACGCTTGAGACAACGAAAATCGTGGAAAATATGAAGCCGAACTGCTATGTCGGCTCAGAATCCGGCAAGTATTTTGCATATCTGGCGGAGAATGAGGCGTACGATTCGCGCACCATCAACATCTACAACATGGACACGAAGGAGAGCAGTCAGATTACCTGCGGGGAGAATGAGCGCATCCGTATGCTCGGCTATATGGGCGAGGCGCTGGTCTATGGAATCGCGGAGGTGTCGGACATCGACGCGTCGCATGAGGGGGATGAGATTTTCCCGATGCGCACTATTTACATCATCAACGAGGAGGGCGAGACGGTCAAGGAATACGGCGAAACCGGTATTTATGTGACGGACGCCAGGGTCGAGGACAGACTGCTCACCATGACGCGCGTGCGCAAATCGGGCGACGGCTGGGAGGAAGCGTCGGAGGATCACATTATTGATAATGTGCGGGAGACGGACGCGGTCGGACTGACGACACAGGTGAGTGACCGCAAGCAGACGGAGCGGATCCTTTTGATGGAGAATGCCTCCGAGAAGCAGACGCCGCAGACGGTGCGCAGCCGCATGATCGTCAATGAGACGGAGCGGGAGGTCACTATCGAGGAAAAGGAACACACTGAGGAGCTGTACTACGTGTACGCGAAAGGCAGGCTGGAGGGCATTTACGAAAATGCCAACACCGCGATCGTGCGTGCGAACGAGCTGTTCGGCGTGGTCGTCGATCAGAATCAGACCTATGTCTGGGAGCGCGGCAACAAGAAAACGGCGGCGGAGTATTCGCTTGACGAGGTGCCGGCATGTATCCAGAGCGGAACGATGGATATTGATTATCTGCAGGGACAGCTTCCCGACAAGTGGGTGCTGGATCTGACCGGCTGCGATATCGAGTCGGTGCAGTATTTTATCAGCGAGGGCAACGTGCTGCTGGCAGACACGGTAGACGGCGTGCGGATCGTGCTTGGATACGACCAGTGGGGCAATGTGCGCCTCTACGAGCCGGGCGCGGAGGAATCATATTTGATCAGCGATGAGGACGCCCTGGAGCTGTTTGAAAAATCGGGCAACGTGTTTATCGGGTTCCTCGATAAACCAAAGGAGTAGACAAAAGCAAGGAAGGTTATGCAATGTATCAGTTTGAGAAGGTGAATAAAAAGCTGCTTGGATCGCAGGTGGAGGATGAGCTGATGAATTTCATCCTGCAGGAGCCGGTGAAGGTGGGGGAGAAGATCCCGAATGAGTTTGAGCTGGCAGAGCGGTTCGGCGTGGGAAGGAGTACGATCCGCGAGGCGGTGAAGGCACTGGTTTCCAAGGGCATTCTGGAGGTGCGCCGCGGTTCCGGCACCTATGTGATCAGCACATACTCTCTGGAGGACGATCCGCTGGGGTTTGCCAGGTTTCAGGACCGCTATCAGCTCGCACTGGAGCTTTTCGAGGTCCGTCTGATGATCGAGCCGGAGATCGCCGCGCTTGCCGCAAAGTCGGCGAGCGACGAGGAGCGGAAAAAGCTGAAGGAGCTGTGCGATACGGTGGAGCAGCTATACTGCGAGGGGAAAAACCATTTGAAAAAGGACGTGGAATTTCACACGTATATTGCAAAATGCAGCAAGAACCGCGTGGTGGAGACGCTGATCCCGATCATCAACACGGCGGTCATGACCTTCGGAAATCTGACGCACCGCAAGCTGATGGAGGAGACTATTGAGACGCATCGGGCGGTGACGGACGCGATACAGAAGGGTGATTCTATCGGCGCGCGCTGCGCGATGATCATGCATCTGACCTACAACCGCCAGATGCTGCTGAAGATGCTGGAGGAGCGGGAAGCGCAGGAAACACCGGGCGACAGAAAGCCGGAGGAAGCGCGGGGTATCGGGTGAAACATCGGATGAGCGCCTTCTGGAAATTTCAGGGTTGGGTATAAATAGAAAAAATATGGACATAATAAACAAAAACAGCAGGTTTTTAACAGGAAAATCTGCTGTTTTTTGTTAGAAAAGTAGAAAACAAATAAAATACATCAGATGTATTGACGGAAATAAAAGAAAATACTATAATAAAACCAACATAACATAAGACGTCAGATGTTATAAGAGAAAAGTGAAATTATGCTGAAGGAGGAATTATTATTATGACTGGAGAAGTCGCTCTGAATCCTACCCGGCTGGTGATTGCCGCGCTGATAGGACTCGCATTACTGCTGGTACTGATTATTAAATTTAAGGTTCAGGCAATGGTTGCTATCCTGGTCGGCGCGATCGTCATCGGGCTGGTAGCAGGAATGCCGTTCGAGGATATCGTGACGGCGGTAAATGATGGTATTGGAAACACGTTAAAGGGGATTGCGCTTCTGGTAGGACTTGGTTCGATGTTCGGCGCGATCCTGGAGGTATCGGGCGGCGCCCAGACGCTTGCAGTCTCGATGGTAAAATGGTTTGGCGATAAAAAAGCGGCGTGGGCGCTCGGAATCACCGGCCTGGTTATCTCAATGCCGGTATTCTTCGACGCAGGTCTTATTATTCTGATCCCGCTTGCGTTTTCGCTGGCAAAGAGAACAAAACGTTCCTCGCTGTTTTACGCAATTCCGCTGCTCGCAGGTCTTGCAGTCGGACATGCGTTCATCCCGCCGACACCGGGACCGGTGCTGGTGGCAACGATGCTCGGCGTAGACCTCGGCTGGGTGATTATGGTCGGCATCTTCTGCGGTATCTTCGCGATGATCGTGGCAGGGCCGAGCTGGGGTTCTATCTGCGGAAACAAGTATTACGTTCCGGTTCCGGAGCATGTGGCAAATCAGGAAGACTTTGACGAATCGAAGCTTCCGAACTTCTGGACGATTGTTGGAATTATCCTGATTCCGCTTGTACTGATTATTCTGGATTCCGTTGCTGGCGTTGTTCCGGCAATGGCTCCGCTCGCTCCGATCCTGGGCTTCCTCGGCGAACCGTTCGTAGCGCTTCTGATCGCGACCATCGTGGCGATGCTCGTGCTCGGCGTGAAGCACGGCTACAAGATGGATGAGCTGGAAAAGATCATGACAAAATCTCTGGAGCCGACCGGACTGATCCTTCTGGTAACGGCATGCGGCGGTGTGCTTCGCTATATGCTCCAGTATTCCGGACTTGGTGATGTGATCGGAAACGCGGTGGCGTCCGCAAACCTTCCAATCGTTGTTATCGCATTCATCGTAGCTGCGCTGGTAAGAATCTGCGTGGGTTCCGCAACGGTGGCAATGACGATGGCGGCATCATCGCGGCAATGCCAGGCATCGCAGAGCTTTCCCCGCTGTACCTTGCATGTACAACGGCGGCAGTTGCAGGCGGAGCGACGGTATGCTCCCACTTCAACGATTCCGGCTTCTGGCTGGTGAAATCGCTGGTGGGCATGGATGAAAAGACAACTTTAAAGACATGGACTATTATGGAAACGCTTGTAGGCGGAACCGGCTTTGTGGTAGCATTAATCATATCCTTCTTCGCATAGACGGATGCCGGGGCGAAAAGGGGTGACGTGCCTTCGCCCCGCGCATCACAAAAATTGCAATAGGACATTTATCGTAAATAGAAAGGGGCTGCAAACTATGGAATTAAAGAGTCAGGAAATGAGAAGATTAGCGCCGGAACTTGATCCGCTGCGCATCGGTACCGGCTGGAAGCCGGAGGATTTATCAAAGGTACAGGTGATGATCGAGAGCACCTTCGGAGACAGTCATCCGGGAAGCGGCCATCTGGATGTATTGGTGGAGGAA
>CABRSG010000161.1 GCA_902473545.1 uncultured Lachnospiraceae bacterium
CTCCGCCTTACGCAAATATTTGTCTGCACGCTCTGTCCCGCCGTCTATTTCATCGTATACTCCAGCATCTCGTAATGCAGGATGCAGCCCTCGCTGATCTCTGACGGCAGCAGCGCACGCGCCACAAGCTTTGTCTCGGCGCTCTCCCCGTCCAGTCTCCGAAGATGCGCATAATCCCCGTCGATCATCACTACTTCATAATCGCATATCGGCACAGATGTCTCCCCCTTTCCTAAATACCGCTGCATCTCTTCTGTTCTTTGCCTGTGTCCGCCAAGAACATCCTCTCCATGATACCTTTCCAGACAAATATAGCAGGGCATTTCTGGAAAAGCAAGTAAAAGTTTAAGGCTGGCGTCAACAGTAACATAACTACTCAACTGTCAGAAATTCCGTCACATGCTTCCGGTACCAGAGCGGCATCATGTTTCGCTGGCACTTTGCATTTCTTCTCTGTTCAATCCCGATCGTGCGGAAAAACTCTTTCCACAGCTCTGTAAAGATATCTCCCCGCCGCTCCGTCTCTGCAAGTCTTTGCATTTCCTCCTCCGTAAGAACCGTCATATAAAGCGGCTGATCCTTCGGGTGCACCGCCGCGATCCGGCGGTTATCGTCAATGATCATCCATGCCTCCGAGGGCATCCTGTCCGCAAAATGATTCGCGGTGAGCGCAGTGATATTACATTTCGGCTCAATATGCGCAACATAAACCTTCGCAGATACGCGCTGCGCATCCGCATCGTTATTCTGTACCGCGCAGCCCTTTACTGCGCCATAATCCGTCTCCGCGCCTTCTCTGCCCGCATCAAAGGCCCGCGCCGTTTCATAGCCGTCTATCGCGGTGAAGCGCGTGAATTCCCGGAAATAATGCATCTCGTTGGCCGCCTTCCGACTCAGCTCCAGCACGCGCATCACAGACGGCTCGGAGAGCATTTTTGTAACCTCTGCGCCGCAGGCAAAGCCCAGTATGAGAAACCGGTAGATCGCATCCAGGCGATCCGGATAAAAGGACATCGCCGCATAGAATACCTGCCGGTACGCTTCGGCGGAAATTTTCTGCCGGATAGCGCGGACCACCTTCTCCGCTTTTTCTGCATCTGCGCTCACAGCTATGTACTCACAGAACAGCTCCGGCTGTTCGACCGGCTCCAATTGCAGCCTTACATTAGCGTGCCCGCGTCTGCCCGCCCACGCTTCGTAGACACATGTCATCATATCTTCAAAAGCTTCCCCGCACGTATAAATCGTCATCTTTCCCTCCTGCTGCAGCCTGCGCTGTATTTCGGCTTCCATCCATCCGAAAGATATCCCTTCACGCCTGCATCTGAAAATCGTCAAACAGCGACATCTGCCGGAAGCTCTGCTCATTCTGATGCATGATCTGCCAGTTTTCCTTCTGATTTGTACCGACAAGCTGCCGCGTGATATACTGCTCCTCGATCGGCGTCTTATACATCATTCTGCCGGAGCAGGTAATAAAATAATGCGCTCTTTTCAGCACCACTCCGATACGCTTCAGATGCGAAAAATCAAGCGTGCCGTGCCTTCGCGCCTGAACGATCCGCATCGCTGATTTTGGTCCTACCCCCGGAACGCGCAGGATCATATCATAGGGCGCACGGTTAATCTCCACAGGAAACAGCTCCAGATGCCGGAGCGCCCAGTCGCATTTCGGGTCAAGCTGCTCATTAAAATTAGGGCGCTCTATCGTCAGAAGCTCATCTGCCTGAAAACCGTAAAATCGCAGCAAAAAGTCTGCCTGGTACAGCCGGTGCTCCCGCAGCAGCGGCGTGGGCGTATCCAGCGCAGGCAGTGCGCTGTCCTCGTTCAGCGGCACATAAGCTGAAAAAAACACACGCTTTAAATCGTAAGTCTGATATAAATGCTGCGTCGTTTTCATCAGATGGTAATCTGACTCCGGCGTCGCTCCGATAATCATCTGCGTACTCTGTCCGGCAGGTGCAAACGGACGCCTCCAGTCCATTTTGCGAAACCCTGCAGGCAGTGCAAAATCCCCGGACGCACCCGGATTTTCTAGCGGCGCATCATCCCCGGATATGCTTAGGTTTCCCGTCGATGTATTTTTTCCAGATACGTCCGGATTTTCAGACCGGTGCATGGAGCCGGTATCATTTTTCCCTTCAAGCTGTGCTGTTGAGAAGATACTGTTCGCCAGATACCGGTTGCCGAGACTGCGCTCCATCTGTGCGCTTTTCCCGATTGCGAGGCGGTGCTGCGCAATGGTATCCGTCATCATGCGCATCGGCTTTAAAATCGCCTTGTGGCTCTTGTTGGGCGCAAGCTTTTTTAAGCTTTCCCCCGTCGGCAGCTCCAGATTGACGCTCATGCGGTCCGCGAGATAGCCTGCTGCCGCCAGCAGCTCCTGCGGCGCTCCCGGGATTGCCTTTACGTGGATATATCCGTTAAACCGGTACTCTGTGCGCAGCAGATACAGCGTCTGACAGATCTGCTCCATGGTGTATGCCGGGTTCTTCCAGACGCCGGAGCTTAAAAACAGCCCTTCTATATAGTTGCGCTTATAAAACTCTATCGTAAGCCGGCAGATCTCCCGCGGTGTGAACGCCGTGCGCACAACGTCGTTTGAGGAACGGTTGACGCAGTATTTGCAGTCGTAAATGCAGTGATTCGTCAGCAAAATCTTCAGAAGGGAGATACAGCGTCCATCCGATGCGAAGCTGTGGCAGATGCCGCACGCCACGGAATTCCCCAGAAGCCCCTTTTTCCCCTTCCGGTCTACCCCGCTGGAAGTGCAGGCGACATCGTACTTTGCCGCATCCGCTAATATATGCAGTTTTTCCTGAAGTGATAAATCCGATACGATTTCCATGGCGCATTCTCCTTTGCCTTTCTGTCTGCCTCTGCCGCGGCATCTTTTTTGCACGCAAATTTCCTGATTTGGCGCTGCGCAAAAAAGAACATAAGTTCTATTTACAGTATAGAACTTATGTTCGATAATTGCAAGTATTTTTTTACATTTCTGCTACGCTTTTCCCGCGCTTCCAAACAACTGTATCTTTTCCATCGCGACCTTCTTCATTGCCTCGATTTCATACGGTATCAGCTTATACAGGGAATCCGCCCCGGCTTTTATTCCCACCTCGATTCCGGTTTTTCCGGCTTTATCAATATCCGTAAAAATATTCACCTTGCAGATGCCTTTCTGCACCGCAGTTTTAAAATCATCATTCGACAGACCGCTTCCCCCGTGAAGCACCAGCGGCAGCTTCGTTGCCTCTTCGATTTCCGCTATTCTGTCAAAATCAAGCTTCGGCGTGAATTTATAATCGCCGTGGGCATTTCCAACCGCCACCGCAAGGGAATCCACGCCTGTGCGCACCGCAAAATCTGCAGCCTGCTGCGGATCGGTATAAAAATCCTCCGGGTTCGCCAGCCTCCCTGCACCCTCGTTGTCTCCCACGTGCCCAAGCTCGCCCTCAACGGTCACGCCCATCCCGTGACAGATTTTTACCATTTCCGCCACTTTCTCCACATTTTCCCCGTAACCTGCCGTGGAGCAGTCGTACATCACCGACGTAAATCCAAGGCGCAGCGCCTGCATACAGCGCGCAAAGGTCAGACCGTGATCGTAATGGACACACACCGGAACAGACGCTTTCTCTGCCATCGGAATCAGATATTCCGCCACGCGCTCCAGCTCCATTGCCGGAAGCAGCACCTCCGCCGTTCCAATCATCACCGGCGCGCGAAGCTCCTCCGCCGCCCCGATGACTGCCCGCGCCATCTCCACATTCACCGCATTGAAAAATCCTACGCCGTAGCCGCCCTTCTTTGCAGGAAGCAGCACCTCGTTCATATTTACTAACATTCCGTTTCCTCCTCGCCTGTCTTTTTCCATCCCGCATCTATCTTTGCCTGCAGTTCTTCGAAGGATTTTAAGCCTCCAAGCGCATCGTACGCCGTCACACAGGAAGCGCCGGGGGCCGCGGCAAGATGCATGGTATCCTCCAGAGAACAGCCCTTCAGCATTGCCGTCAGAAACGCCGCGATGCTGGTATCCCCGGCTCCGGTCGCCGAAAGCACCCGCTCCGGGACGTAGCTCTTTTCAAAGCCGCGTTTCCCTGCCCAGCCCTTTGCATCCAGTCCTGCTTTTGCGCCGATCCCCCGCAAAGTCTCCGCATCCGCCGTCTGATAATACATGCCCGGCACACCGCATTTAATCAGAAGCACCTTCGCACCAAGCTCCATGCAGCGATCCGCCAACGGTCTGACGTCTGTCTCCACATCCAGAACCTCCGTGATATCTCGCCCGGCAGCGCGCTCCTGCCAACCGGAAAAGCTCTCCTTATCCAGCATAAAGCAAAGCTCCTCCACACTTGGAACAAAGAAATCCACATACGGCATCACCCTTGTGAGAATTTTTTTCCAGTCCGTTCTCCCGGATTCCGAATCGGGGTCAACCGCCGCAAGATCAAGGGAGGTCGCCGCCCCACACGCTTTCGCGCGCCGCATGATTTTCAGAAGCTCCTCCCCGTCATCCGCGTAAATCTTTTTCATGATCGGCGGATACCCGAAGTGAAACAGAGCCGCCTCCTCAAGCGCTTCCCGCGGGATATCGTCGCTGCAAAAGGTATCATTTGCTCCCGGATCATGCAGGAAGATGCGGTCGATGCCCGGCATGGCCAGAATCACGGAGTATGACGTCGCCTCGTCCGCAGCAACCAGCATCCCTCCCTGCGCGCCGTATTTCTTTAAAATACCGAGCACAAGCTCGCCGAACGCATCCGCACCGACCTTGCCCATCAGAGAAACGTCCGCCCCCAAAAGCTTCATCGCAAGCCCGGTATTCGCAACCGAGCCGCCCGTATGCACCTTTGCACCGTCCATATGTACAAGATTTCCCGGCTTCAGGATCTCCGTCAGGCTCCCGCCGGAAAAACCGGTGTGATATCCAGACAGATATGACCTGCCGCAATAATTTTTTTCTTCATAATATTCACCGCCTTTTTTGCAAGCTATATTTCTGTGATGGATTTATCATAGCATATTTTTGCAATGTATGCTCGGACAAATTTACTTTTCACTCCGTTCACAGCAACCGGAATTCAAACATTGACTTCCTTCCCGCCAGATAGTATAATGAACAGCGAAATTTAGCGTGAAATTACATGCTGGAAAAGGATGGATGAAATTATGCAGGGAAGAACACATACCTGCGGCGCTCTCCGCATCAGCGACGTCGGCGCACAGGTAAAAATTGTCGGCTGGTTTGACAATCTCAGAAAAGTAAGCAAAAACCTGGGATTTTTGATTTTGAGAGATTATTACGGCGTGACGCAGGTCGTTATCGAAACAGAAGAAATGATGAATGTGATCGACGGGATCAACTACGAATCCACGATTTCCGTCAGCGGTACGGTGCGCGAGCGCTCCAGCAAAAACGCAGCGCTTCCGACCGGAGAGATCGAGGTGGTTCCGGAGAAGATCGAGCTGCTCGGCAAATGCCGCTACAATGAGCTGCCGTTCCAGATCGCCCGCTCGAAAGAAGCGGATGAGAACACCCGTCTGAAATACCGCTACCTGGATCTGCGCAATCCGGCAGTGAAGGATAAGATTACATTAAGAAGCAACGTCGTGGCAGACCTGCGCGCAAGCATGATCGCACACGATTTCATGGAGATCACCACCCCGATCCTCACCTGCTCCTCCCCGGAGGGCGCGCGCGATTATCTGGTGCCGTCCAGAAAT
>CABRSG010000162.1 GCA_902473545.1 uncultured Lachnospiraceae bacterium
CGCATCAATGATTTTCATGTGTCTGCTCTGTAAATCTACGGCCGCCAGCGACATCTTCCTCCTGCGGATATATTCCGCTAAAGGCACACCCGCCATATAAGCAAACATACGCTGAAAATGATAAGAAGAACAGCAGGCAATCTGCCCGAGCTTTTCATAATCAATTTCCTCTGTTAAGTGTTTTTCAATATAATCCATCGCATCATTCAGTCTCTCTATCCATTCCATAACCCGTTATCCTCCTGACATCTCACAGTATATTATATTACTCTGCTTTTTTCCTCTTAATCTCTGTACCAAAAAGAGAGGCTGGCATGAATGCGTCTTTACCTCCGCTCCTTCTATCATCATTGTATGACGCAGCACATAACCTGTCAAACAAAAATTTCTTTCAAAAAAGCCTATTCTATAATGGGCAGTCCACCTCCACGTTCGCGGGCGTCCTGATCTCGTAGATCACCTCGTCTCCATCGTATCGCCAGCCGCTGACGATTTCTCCCACGGGTGACTGATAGACGGCGCGCGCGTACTGCAGAGCCTTGTTAGGATGGGGTTTGATGGTAATCTTGCCGTCCTGCAGATGAATACCGCAGACGCCCTCGAACAGCCAGCCGCAGACCGCGCCGTAAGAATAGTGGTTGAGGGACGCCTTCACCTCGCCTTTTTCATTAATGCCGTCCCAGTTTTCCCAGATGGTCGTCGCGCCCTTTTTCACGGCATAAAGCCAGCCTGGCATCGTATCCTGCAGAAGCAGGCGGTAGGCGGTTTCCGTATAACCGTAGTCCGCCAGCGCCCCGCACAGGGAGGGCGTTGAGAGAAATCCGGTGTTCAAATGATAATCTGCGGCTTTCACCAGCTCATTTAAATCTGCCGCCGCCTGCTTTTTCTCCTCCTCATCGAGCAGATCAAAGGCGATCGCGCGCACATAATCCGCCTGGCGGTCGGATGTGATCCTGCCGTTTTCCGTAGCAATAAAGCGGTAAGCCCGCTTCGCGTTTTCTGCAATTTTACCGTAGCGCTTCGCATCCTCCGCTTTGCCGAGAATCGCCGCGATCTCCGAAAGCAGCCGCCCGGAATATGCATAGTATGCCGTTGCGATCTTACTCTGCGGCTTACCCATCACATTTGTTGATTCCACATCCGGCCCGCACCACTCGCCGTAATCCACACCAGTCTCAATGGTGTATTCCGCGTATGGATTCTGCGGCGCGCCGCCCATCCGGGCAAGCATTTTCTGCATCATCTCTTCCAGCTGCTCCTTTGGCATATGCTCCAGCATTGCCCGATACTGCTGCGGTATCTGTGAGATATCCGGCTTCGCAGGCTCTCCCTTCTGCGCGGCGCGCCGCTGCAAAAACTCATACCAGCGCTGCATCATCTCATAGTTTTCCTCCAGGATCCGCTTATCCCCGCAGCGCTTATACAGTGTGTACGGCACGAGGATGCAGGCGTCGCCCCAGCCGACAGAGCCAGCGAGCAGGTTGGAAAAGAAGCCGGGCTGATTGTTTGGCGGCGCAATATTTGCAATCTTTCCATCGTCGTGCTGCGCCAGGCGACACTCTGCCAGCCACTTGCGGATAACCGGATAGCAGTCCTCGAGAAAAATCCCGGTGTCCGCAAAAACGCCCATATCGCCAGTCCATGCTGCGCGCTCTCTTGTCGGGCAATCCGTCGGCACATCACAAAAATTGGATTTCTGACTCCAGATACTGTTTTTTACAAGCTGATTGACCGCCTCATTGGAGCAGGTAAAGGTGCCAAGCTGCTCCATCTGCGAGTACACCGCTATCGAGGTAAATTTTGCGCAGCTCAGATCAATCTTCGTATCCACCCTGGCATAGCGAAAGCCCCAGATGGTGAATTTTGACTTATAATGATTTTTTCCCTCGCGGCAGATAAACGTGACGCGCTGATGCGTGCCGCCCTCCTTGTGGCGCTTCCGGTCCTGGAAATTTTCCTGTGTGAAATTTCCGTTTTCATCCAGCGTCTCGCCGTGTGTCAGAACGATTTTATCCCCTGCATGGGCGTCCAGCGTAAACTCCACATAACCTGCCAGATTTTGTCCGTAGTCGATCACCGTCTCGCCGTTCGGTGTTTTGATGATTTTTCCTTCGAAGCGCTCCCGCTCCACGATCGGCACACAGTTTGAGCAGGCCAGCTTCTCCACGCCAAAATCCTCAACCTTTACCGCATGATACCCGTCGATCACCTCTATGGAGGCGTCCACCACCTCGCCCTGCTGCATATCGTTCTCGCGGATCGGTCCGCACTGAGACGCCTGCCAGCTTTCGTCGGAAATGCAGACCGCCTTCCCATCTACCTCAAGCTGAAAATACAGCGCAATATCCTCGCCGTACAGATTGCGGTCGCCGTCCACGCCAGACACGCTGCGGTACCAGCCGTCTCCCAGGATCACCTGCACTTCGTTGACGCCCTCTTTTACAAGCTCCGTCACGTCGATGGTCTGGTACGCCAGCCTTTTTTCATAATTATATGTGCCCGGCGCCAGCACAAACGCTCCCGCCCGGCTTCCATTGATATACGCCTCATACAAACCGTGGCAGGTAATATAGAGCCGCGCGCTTTCCCCCTTCGGCGCTGTGAACGTGGTTTTCAGATAGCTCGCCGGTTTGTGCGCCTGCGGATCGCAGGTAAGCTCCGGATTGATCCACTTTGCAACAAAATCCGTTTTCTCAAGCAATCCCATCTCAAAATACGCCGTGTCGCTCCATTCTCCTGCGGTTTCCGTCTCATCCCAGAGGCGCACCCGCCAGAAAACGCGCTGCCGGCTTTTCGCTCCAATGTCCGGCAGTACATGCATGACGTCCGAAGGCACCCTCCCGCTGCTCCACAGAAGCCGTCCGCCGCAGACCGCCTCGATCTCATACGCCGTTTGCTTTCTGCCGCCCTCGCAGTTCCACGACAGATACGGGCGCACAATATCAATGCCGATCGGATTTACCATATGCTCCGTTCGCAGGTTTACCGCTCTCATAGCTTCACCGTCTCCCCTCTCGTAATGCCGTTTTCATTGTAGGCATCCACGCGGACAAAATACTCCTGCTCCTTTACCAGCGCGCCGATCCGCTTCTCGATGACCGCGTCGCGTTTTTCCTGCACGTCTGCTGCCTCCCGGTAAATCTGATAACTGTGATACAGCTTTTCTTTTTGATGTCCCCAGAGAATATTGTAGCCGACAGCGTCCGCCCTGCCTTCGATCTTTGCGAGGATATCCAGACCGTCCGCGCTTCTTTTTACCGAAAATTCCGGCGCCTGCGGCTTTTCCCCGCCGCCAGTGCCAAATACGCGCAGCCCGGAAATGCACGGCGTCACATGATAAGGGATTTCCAGGATCGTCAGGCGGATGTATCTTACGGCGATTCCCTCCTCGCGGACAATAAAGTCGTGCGGAAGGTCGCTTACCGCCTGCGACTTATCCTCAATCACAAAGTATTCCTTTCCGTCTGCGGAGCCCTCCAGCAGCCAGCGCGTGCGCAGGTCGCGCTCCTCGATATAGCGCGGCTGCGTGAGCGTTCCGCGAATTTCTCCCGGCGGATCGATTGGGAGCGCATCGTCAGCAAAATTAATCTGGATCGCACGCACGTCCATCACCCTTGTCAGATCAATCTGCAGCCACTGTCCGCTGTCAGCGCTGCCTGCACGCCACCAGCTTTTTGCATCCTCGTTGACCGCCTTATCCGCACCCTTTCCCTCCGCCTCCGAAGAAGCCATTGCCGGACATCCATAATTGAGCAGGTACCACTGCGGCTCCTGCCATGGATCGGTACAGCCCTCGTCCACGGCAACCGGCCAGTCCCCGTAATTCTGATTGCAGAACAGCTCGCCGTCCGCGTCAAAACCAGCACGCCAGATACCCACGCGGCGCTCAAACTGATGGTTCACGCTGATGCGCATAGTAGAAGCGTGCCAGAGGTTTCCCTGCAGGTCCCGCATCGTGGAGCCATGTCCCGCGCCAGGCATATAGCCGCCCGGATGATAGGAAAACGGATTATTTTTCGCCAGCTTAAACGGACCGAGAGGCGAATCCGCCACATAAACGCCATCCGCGTACACATTGTACTCCGTGCCCGGGCAGGCGTACTGCAGATAATATTTTCCGTCATGCCTGTCCATCCATGGTCCCTCGATAAACGGACGTCTGGTAAACATCCCGCGTATCTGCGGAAGATACTGCTGCGGAAGCTGTTCCACTGGTATACCACCCTGCTTCACAAAGCCCCGGAACATCTGCTCCACCTCTTCCTCGCTGCGCGGAAACTCGCAGTTGTCCACGCCCATCCGCTCATAGCCGCGCGCAAAACCGTCCCCGGACAGCAATTCTACGTGCTCTGTTTTCGGAAGCATCGTCTCCGGCTCCAGCTCGACGCCCCAGACGGGCGTGATATTCGAGCAGCCCCAGTAAAAATAAATTTTTCCGTCGTCGTCAAAAAACAGATTCGGATCCCAGAAATCAAAGGTTCCCTTTATTTCCTCATAAGGTCCGTTTAAGATATCCCTCGTCCGGTAATAATTACAGTTCTCGCCCTTTTTCGATGCGCAGAAATACACATATTCCCCGCACACGCGCGCATCCGGCGCATAATCGTAAAGCGGCAGGTTCTCCGGCAGTCTGTGCGCCTGCCAGTTTACCATATCCTCCGACACCCACACGCTTAAATTCATGGACGCAAAGATATAATATTTCCCCTTAAACGCGATCATGGTCGGATCGGCACCCTCGCGGTCGATCTGAAGCTTTCCGTGCTGGCGCGGATCCATATTAAACTGATAGCGGTAAGGCACATTGATTGGATTACAATAATATTTCATCGCGCTTCCTCCTGCAGGCTTCCCAGATATGCAAGGCTTGGCTTCGCCATTCTCTCCTGTGTTTCACGGTTCACAGAGATCAGCCCGAACGTCATGCTGTAGCCCTTCTGCCACTCAAAATTATCCATCAAAGACCAGTACATATAGCCCTTTACAGGGATGCCGTCGCGGATGCACGCCGCCACGCCGTCGGTCGCTTTTCCGATAAAATCCACGCGCAGCGCATCGTCCTCCACCGCAATTCCGTTTTCCGTTACGATGATCGGAATATCCAGCTCCTTTGCCACCCTGCGGATGCAGTTTTCCAGCGCCTGCGGATATATCTCATAATCCATCTGCGTAAGAGGAGCGCCCTCCGGCGCCGCGCAGATGCCGTCGGCGTCATAAACGGAGCGCGTGTAATTCTGCAGCCCAAAGAAATCATCGTCTTTTATGTACGGAACATAGTGCGAAAATTCCGATTCCCACTCTTTCGCAGCGTTTTTCTCGCCGCCCTCCTTTGCCTGGATATCATGCAGGGAAAGCGTAATGCCGACCTGCAGCTTCGGATTGACTTCCTTGATCGCTTTTTTGGCCGCCTGGTGCGCCCGCACCACCAGCAGATCGCCCTCCGGCGTTCTCGCGCTCACAAACACCTGCGGCGTCGCCGTGCCGAACACCTCCATATTTTCCGTGCTCTGCTTCTGCATATTTTCCATCATCTTCTGCATGTTCAGGCCAACCTGCACGCTGCCCTCTACATCTTTAGCAGCCTCCTTAACGGAATTTGCCTGCTGCATTCTTGCCATCATCTGCTTTTTGAAGCGATCGGAGATCGCCGCGATCTGCAGTCCCATATTCGCCTCGTTGATGGTGCAGACATAATGCATATAACTGCCGAGCTTT
>CABRSG010000163.1 GCA_902473545.1 uncultured Lachnospiraceae bacterium
CCACCGATCCGGCGGCGATTGAACGTACCTGCCGTATGCTTCCGATTGGATACTGGAAGGGCAGCGGTCTTTCGATTCTGCTGGATATGATTGCGACGGTTCTCACAAATGCAAATTCTGTTGCCAAAATCGGCACATTTGGGGATGAAATTGGTCTGACCCAGATCATGATTGCCATCGACCCGTCGAAATTCCAGGATGCGTCTGTGACAGACAGTATCGTAAATGCGATCGCGGCTGATGTGATGAGCAGTGAACCGGTGGAGGAAGGCGGAGAGGTACGCTGCCCCGGTATGGGTGAGCACCGCAGCCGCCGGGATAACCTGGAGAACGGCATTCCGGTAGCGGAGGAAAAATGGAACCAGGTCCTGGCAATGTGATGGAAGGGTCTGCAAGACAAAGGAGGAGCCTATCATGAAGATAAAACATGTTCTGGTCCTGCAGGCGGCGCTGGGGGTGGCTCTGCTGACCGGATGCGGTATGATAAATGAGGAGGAAGAAAAGACGCAGATTATCCGTGTGGCTTTCAACCAGCCGGAAACACATGCCGAATATATTGCACTCGCTGATTTTGGCGAAAAGTTTGAAGAGGCTACGGATGGACGATATGAAGTGCAGATTTATCCCAATGCAGTTCTGGGCGACCAGGGACCCGTGACAGAGATGATCCGCACCGGAGCGCTGCAGCTGGCTGTGGTGCCGGTTTCGGTGCCGGAAAGCTACAATGAGGATTTTGCAATCATCGCTGCGCCCTATCTTTATGACGATCTGGAACAGATGGAGACGGCTGCCCGCGAAGGCGTATTCGACTCACTGTTTACAACGACAGATAAATTTAACTTTGAAATTGTCAGTCTGTATACCTCGGGCGCACGCCATATCTATACGGATAAGCCTGTTGTCACGCCGGAGGACCTGAAGGGTTATAAAATACGTGTGCAGGATTCGGAGGTCTACATCCAGATGATGAATATGATGGGCGGCGTCGGAATCCCGATGGCGCAGAGCGAGGTCTATGCGGCGGTGCAGCAGCACGTCATCGAAGGCGGTGAAAACTCAGAGGTAGTTTACGACAATTTCAAGCATTATGAGGTTTCGCCTTATTTTAGCTATACGAACCATCTGGTTATGACGGATGTGGTAATTGCTAATAAAGATTTTCTTGATAAGATGGATCCTGAAACCCGCCGGATTTTCGATGAGCTGATAAAGGAATCGATGGAAGTGGAATTTGCAGCCTGGGACGTAAATATTGAGCAGGCGAAAAGCACGCTGGAAAAGCAGGGGGTTACGTTCGTGGAGTCTGATGCAGAAGCTTTCCGGGACAGGTGTGCGCCGCTTCTGGAGTCGATTGCCGGCCGTTCCGATATGACACGCGAGGTATATGACCGGATCATGGAGATTAAAGCAAGGGAGGAGAACGGGGAATGAAACGATTGCGAAACGCCATCAACAAGCTGGTAGAGATTTTTTCGGTGCTGCTGATCGCGGTCATGGTACTACTGGTATTGTGGCAGGTGGTAGCACGCTATATGCTGAACAATCCCAGCACTTTCAGCGAAGCGCTGACACGGTATCTGTTTGTCTGGCTGGTTCTGGTCACTGCAACGTATGCCTTTGGAAGCCGGGAGCATATGTACATATCGGCGCTCAATGATAAGCTGCGCGGCGGTGTGAAAACGACTGTCAGCATTGGGATCGAGGCGCTGACGATTCTGTTTGCCGGCTGTGTGATGATATACGGTGGAAGCAGAATTGCCGCCATGCAGATGGTTTCCCTTGATTCCAGCCTGCATATTCCTATGGGAATCGTTTATGCCATTATTCCTGTCTGTGGAGTAATTACTGTGTTCTACTGCATGTGCAATATTGCAGAGGAACTTGGGAGAAGAAAGGAGAGTGCCTGATATGTCCCTTGCTGTTCAAACTGCCATTGTCATGGTTGTACTGCTGGTCGTCATGCTGGCTATGGGTGTTTCCATCAGCGTATCGGTGGGATTGTCAAGCGCCGTGGCGATGCTCTGTATGTTGCCCGCCGACGTTTCTTTTACAACCAGTGCCCAGCGGCTTTTTGCGGGCGCCAACTCGTTTTCGCTGATTGCGATTCCGTTCTTTATACTGGCGGGGAATTTGATGAATAACGGCGGCATCGCGGAGCGTCTGGTGAATGTGGCAAAGGTCATCGCGGGAAGGATGCCCGGCGCGCTGGCACAGACAAATGTTATCGGAAACATGATGTTTGGTGCAATTTCCGGTTCCGGTGCGGCGGCTGCCGCTGCTATGGGCGGAGTAATCGGTCCTATGGAGAAAAAGGAAGGCTATGACGACGCCTACAGCACGGTGGTCAACATTGCCTCTGCGCCCACCGGAATGTTGATACCGCCGTCCAACCTGATGATTGTGTATTCCACCGTTGCAGGCAGTGTTTCTGTTGCGGCGCTGTTCATGGGCGGGTATCTGCCCGGTATCCTGTGGGGAGCGGCTGTTATGGTGCTTGCGGGCATCACTGCCAGAAGGCGGGGATACGTAATCAAAGAAACGGTAACTGCCAGGATGGCACTAAAGGCGGTTCTGGATGCGATTCCGAGTCTGCTGCTTATTATTATTATCATTGGCGGCATTCTGTGCGGAGCATTCACCGCTACCGAGGCAAGCGCGGTGGCCGTAGCTTATGATGCTATACTGGGATTAATCTATAAGGGATTCACAATCGGAGATTTGCCGCGCATTATACTCGCTTCCGCCAAAATGACGGGTATTATCACGTTGATGATTGGGTTATCCTCAATTATGTCGTGGGTGATGGCATTTACCGGTTTGCCGGATATTATTGCAGGCGGGCTTCTCTCGATGACAGATAATAAGTATGTGATACTGATGCTGATGAATGTGATTTTACTGGTGGTGGGGACCTTCATGGATCCTACGCCGGCGGTACTTATTTTTACTCCTATTTTCCTTCCGATTTGCCAGACTTTTGGCATGCATCCGGTGCAGTTTGGCATTATGGTCAGCATGAATCTTTGTATTGGCACCATTACACCGCCGGTCGGTTCTATTCTGTTTACCGGTTGTAAGGTGGGTGGTATAAAGATTGAGCAGGTAATCAGAGAACTGCTGCCTTATTTCGGCGTAATTCTCGTCGCCCTGCTGCTGGTCACCTATATTCCGTCCATTTCTATGGCGCTGCCGGAAGCTGCCGGACTGATTAAATAAAGGAAAGAATAACGAAAAGTCGTCTTATGGACGGCTTTTCCTGTTTCCTGTGAAATCCCTCAGGATTTCCTGGAAAACATAACATCCGATAAACATTTGTGGAAACAGGAAACATCCTGCGAGAACCAATGTTTTGACAATTTAAATGGTAATATTATACAAAAAGGAGAAAGCGATTTCGTGAATATGTACTGAAAATGCAAAATGAAGGCAAAATTATTATGACAAACGGTTGACATATCGGGCAAGGTTGTGATAAGATATGACCATCAAAAAACAAACAGAAAATCTAAAGGAGGATTACAAAATGAAAAGAAAAGTATCTTTGGCAATGGCAACGGTTATGGCGGCTTCCATGGCGGCAGTAGGTTCCGTACCGGCAGCGGCGGCGGATGTATCTATCACGATCTTCAACTCCAAGATGGAGATCCAGAGCCAGCTTGAAGAGAAAGCTGCAGAGTACGGCGAGCAGGCAGGCGTGGACATCGAGGTTTACTACTCCAGCGATACCGTTTCCGCTCACATGGCAACCAGATACGCGTCGGAGGATCCGTACACGCTGGCAATGGTAGACGCAAAGGATGTCTACTCTCTGGGCGCAGAGCATGCGATTGACCTGAGCGATCAGGACTGGGTGAAGGACACCAACTATGCGATCGGTGTAAACGGTCAGATTAATGGTTTCCCGGTATGCGTAGAGGCGCGCGGCATTATCTACAATGCGGATGCGATCGAGGCGATCACAGGCGAGACCTTCAACCCGGAGGATTACGCAACGCTGGATGCCTTCAAGGGACTGCTGGATACGCTGGTAGCGGGCGGCATGGAGTCTCCGGTCGGCATCATGAAGGAGGACTGGTCTCTCGGCGGACACTATCTTGCAGAAATCTATGAGCAGCAGGAGGATGTAAACGCGTTCGTTGATTCTCTCTACGCAGGCACTGCAGATCTGATCAACAACGAGAAATTCAACTCCATGATGGATACGTTTGACACACTGATGGCTTACAACTACGCAAAGGATTCTGCGATCGCGGCAGAGCGTGAGGTGACGGAGCAGAAGCTGGCGGAAGGCGAGATCGCGTTCATGTTCGGCGGCAACTGGGACTGGGCTGTTATCAACGCTTATGATTACACAGAGAACATGGGCATGATGCCGGTTCCGCAGAATACGGAGGACGGAAAGAATGCAATGCTCGTTGGCGGCGGTTCCAAATACTTCTTTATTGATTCCTCTGACAACACCAGCGACGAACAGCGCCAGGCTGCAAAGGATTTCCTCAACTGGCTGGTATACGACGAAGAAGGACAGAGCTTCCTGGTTAATGACTGCGCACTGGTTCCGGCTTACTCCAACATTACGCTTGAGGTAGCAGATCCGCTGGGACGTTCCGTAAAGGAATTTGTTGACGCAGACGCGCTCATCGGCAACTACGACTATCTGCCGGACGACCACTTCTCTCTCTGCGGAGCTTCCTTCCAGAAATATCTGGCAGGTCAGAGCGACCGTGCAGGCTTTGCGGCTGAGCTTGAAAACTACTGGAAATCTACTACTCCTGTAGAAAGATAAGAGAATCTGCTTATGCGGGGAAACGGCTGAAAGTGAACATGCGGGCATACAGCCTGCGTGTCCGCTGAGGCGGGGCCTTCAGGGCAGATAAAAGGAGGAGAGAGAACATGAAAAGAAATACCATGTCATACAAAATCCGGCAGTATATTATGTTTGCCGGTCCGGCGACCATCCTGTTTATCGCGGTTGTGCTGCTTCCGTTCGTATATGGTCTGTATCTGACCTTCACAAGCTGGGACGGCGTTTCTAAGGCGAAACCGTTTGTGAGCTTTGCAAACTATATCGCGGCATTCCAGGATACGGCATACTGGCAGGCGCTCGGAAGGACGCTGATCTATTCGGTAATCGCAGTTGTTTCTGTTAACATTGTGGCATTTTTCCTTGCATACCTTGTGACGAGCGGAATCAAGGGACAGAACTTCTTCCGTGCCGGTTTCTTCATCCCGAACCTTATCGGCGGTATCGTACTTGGTTACATCTGGAAATTCGTATTCAACCGTGCGCTGGTAGCGCTTGGACAGTCGCTTTCCATCGGGGCGCTTTCCACCTCGTGGCTGTCGACGACGAACGGAGCGATGGCATGTCTCATCATCGTATCGGTATGGCAGTACGCCGGATACATGATGCTGATCTATGTAGCGGGCTTTATGAGCGTTTCCAAGAGCCTTATGGAAGCGGCGCAAATCGACGGCTGCACCAAGACGCAGGCGACGCTCAACGTTACGATCCCGCTGATGCGTTCATCCTTCGTGCAGTGTCTGTTCCTCACGATCACCCGCTGCTTCATGGTTTACGATGTGAACCTGTCCCTGACAAAGGGCGAACCGTTCAACTCGTCGGTAATGGGCGCAATGCACGTGTACAACCAGGCGTTTACATACAAGAACTACGGCGTTGGTCAGGCGGAGGCGTTAATCCTGTT
>CABRSG010000164.1 GCA_902473545.1 uncultured Lachnospiraceae bacterium
AAATATAGTAAAGGGAAAGAAATCATGATTTTAACATGCAGTCATATATCAAAAGCTTTTGGTACAAATGAAATTTTAAAGGACGTGTCCTTTCATATTGAGGAGCGGGAAAAAGCGGCGATCGTCGGCATCAACGGCGCCGGAAAGTCAACGCTTCTGAAAATTATCATGAAAGATCTGTCAGCGGATGAGGGCGAGGCAGTCTTTGCAAAGGGGACTTCCATCGGCTATCTGGCACAGCACGACGCAGTCTCCAGCAGCAATACGATCTATGAGGAACTTCTGGAAACGCGCCGCGACGTGATCGCACTGGAGGAGCGTATCCGCGCCCTGGAGCAGGAAATGAAGCATTTGGACGGCGATCGCTTAAATGAAGCGCTGGAAGCCTACAACCGTCTCAGCACCGAATTTGAAAATAAAAACGGCTACGCCTGTCAGAGCGAGATCATCGGTATTTTAAAGGGACTTGGTTTTTCAGAGGAGGAGTTTTCAAAGAATATTGATACGCTCTCCGGCGGGCAGAAAACGCGCGTGGCGCTCGGCAAGCTGCTTCTGCAGAAGCCGGACATTATCTTCCTGGACGAGCCGACCAACCATCTCGACATGAACTCGATCGCCTGGCTGGAGGTCTATCTGCAGAATTATCCGGGAGCTGTGGTCATCGTGGCGCACGACCGCTATTTTCTCAATAAGGTTGTGACGAAGATCATCGAGCTGGACAATGGGAGGGCTTCTGTTTTTTCGGGCAATTACAGCGCTTACGCCGAGAAGCGCGCGCAGATACGCGAAGCGCAGATGAAGGCATATCTCAATCAGCAGCAGGAAATCCGGCATCAGGAGGAGGTTATCACGAAGCTTCGCTCCTTCAATCGTGAAAAAAGCATTAAGCGCGCCGAGAGCCGCGTTAAGATGCTCGACAAGCTTGAGCGCCTGGAAAAGCCGACGGAGGTGGCCAGCGAAATGAAGATCCGTCTGGAACCGCGCATCACCAGCGGAAACGATGTGCTGAAAGCGGAGGGACTGGCAAAATCCTTTGGTTCTCTCTCACTCTTTTCGGATCTGAGCTTTGAGATTAAGCGCGGCGAGAAGGTTGCAATTATCGGTGATAACGGTACCGGAAAAACAACGCTCCTGAAAATCCTGAACGGAGTGTGCGAGGCGGACGCCGGAGGCTTTTCGCTTGGCAGCAAAGTACATATCGGCTATTACGATCAGGAGCATCATGTGCTCCACATGGAGAAAACGTTGTTTGAAGAGATTTCCGACGAGTATCCGACACTTACGAACACGCAGATCCGCAACGTGCTCGCTTCATTTTTGTTTACCGGAGACGATGTGTTTAAGCGGATTTTGGATCTGAGCGGCGGCGAGCGCGGGCGTGTGTCGCTTGCCAAGCTAATGCTGTCGGAGGCAAATTTCCTCATCCTGGACGAGCCGACCAATCATCTTGACATTACTTCGAAAGAGATTCTGGAGAACGCGCTGAACCAGTACACCGGCACGGTGCTCTACGTGTCGCACGACCGCTATTTTATCAACGAGACGGCGTCCCGCATTCTGGAGCTGACCGGAAACACGCTGGTGAATTATATCGGAAATTACGATTATTACCTGGAGAAAAAGAATGAGCTGACACGCGTCTATGCTCCGCAGGCGGCGGAAAAAACCGGCGTCGGTCTATTCGGGAATGCGATCGCTTCCCCGGCAGACACCGACGAATCGGATGTAAAGCGCGACTGGAAGCAGCAAAAAGAGGAGCAGGCACGCGAGCGCAAGCGCCAGAATGATCTGAAAAAAACAGAGGAACAGATTCAGGCGCTTGAGACGCGCGACGTCGAGCTTGACGAGCTGCTCGCACAGCCGGAGGTGTACTCCGACGCCGCCCGCTGCATGGAACTGAACAACGAAAAATATGAAATCTCCCAGAAGCTCGAAAAACTGTACGAGCTTTGGGAGACGCTGATGTAGAATTACAGTTTTTCCCGGATCGCGCGGATGAAGTCGGCACTGTTTAATACCGTCACGTTTTCCAGTGTGGTGATGAGCGCAAGGTCTTTTGTCATCTTTCCTTCCTCGATGGTGGCGATGGTCGCCGCTTCCAGCCTGTCTGCGAATGCCATCAGCTCCGGAAGGCTGTCAAGCTCACCGCGCTTTCTGAGCGCACCGCTCCACGCAAAAATGGTGGCAACGGAGTTTGTGGAGGTTTCCTCTCCCTGCAGGTGCTTGTAATAGTGGCGCTGCACGGTTCCGTGCGCGGCCTCGTATTCATAGCAGCCGTCCGGGGATACCAGCACGGAGGTCATCATCGCAAGGGAGCCGAATGCGGACGAGATCATGTCGCTCATGACGTCGCCGTCGTAGTTCTTGCACGCCCAGATGTAGCCGCCCTCCGACTTCATCACACGCGCTACCGCATCGTCGATCAGCGTGTAGAAATACGTAATGCCTGCCTCCTTAAATTTGTCCGCGTACTCTGCGTCAAAAATCTCCTGCATAATATCCTTGAAGGTGTGGTCATATTTCTTGGAAATCGTATCCTTGGTGGCGAACCAAAGATCCTGTTTTGTATCCAGCGCATAGGCAAAGCAGCTTCGCGCAAAGCTCTCGATGGAGCCGGTGAGGTTGTGCATTCCCTGCAGCACGCCGCTTCCCTTAAAATTGTGGATCAGCTCGCGTATCTCGTTTCCGTTTTCATCAGTAAATACAAGCTCCGCCTTTCCTGCTCCCGGAACCTTCATCTCCGTTGCCTTGTAAACATCGCCGTAGGCATGTCTTGCGATCGTGATCGGCTTTTTCCAGGTGCGCACGTTCGGCTCGATGCCCTTTACGATGATCGGCGCACGGAAAACGGTGCCGTCGAGAATCGCACGGATGGTTCCGTTCGGGCTCTTCCACATCTCTTTTAAATTGTATTCCTTCACGCGCGCCGCGTTCGGCGTGATCGTGGCGCATTTTACGGCAACGCCGTATTTTTTCGTGGCAAGCGCGCTGTCTATCGTGATCTGGTCGTCCGTCTCGTTGCGTTTCTGAAGGCCGAGATCGTAATATTCTGTTTTTAAATCGACAAACGGCAGAATCAGCTCATCCTTGATCAGCTTCCAGAGAATCCTGGTCATTTCGTCGCCGTCCATTTCCACAAGCGGGGTTTTCATCGCAATTTTATTCATAATGCTCCTCCTCATTCATACAATCATTTATCAAATTTTATCCAATCCGCCCCGGCTTGTCAAGCGACAGAACCACAATTTATTCTACAACAATTTTACCGGACACATGTGTCTTTATCCCAACCGCCATGCGGCGCTTTGTCGCTGCAATTCCACCATACGGTAAAAAAGTCCCTCTTTTGCCATCAGTTCCACCGGAGCGCCCTCTTCCGCCACCTGACCATCTGCCAGGACAACGATCTGATCCGCCGCCTCCAGCCGCACAATTGGAAATTCCTATTGGTTAGTTTTTGCTAATCAGCGATTATGCTATCACTTAGACCTGCATTTGTCAATGAAAAATTAATCGCATATATAAAAGCAGGAATCCGTTTCCGGAATTCCTGCCCCATATGTCCAATACTGATCTGTTTCACTATATTTACTTTGCACAGAAGCTGTGATTATGCAGCAGCTCGTGCTCTTTGCCCTTTAAAAATCCTTCGTACAACGAGGAGATCATAGGGTTTTCGTCGCACTTCTTGATGACGGAAACACTGTCTGCGCGGTAAATACCGGCGGTGCGTGCCGCCTTTGTGCGCTTTCCGGCAAGCCGCGGCTGACCGCCGCCCATGACGCATCCGCGGCGGCATGCCATGATCTCGATCAGATGGTAGTCCTTCTCGCCGCTCTTTACCTGCTCCATCACGGTGCGGGCGTTTGCAAGTCCGCTCGCCACGCAGATCTTAATCTCCATTCCATTGTACGGAACGGAAAATTCACGGATAAATCCCTCCTGGCGCACGCCGCACTCGGCGATCGCCTGGAATGTTTCCTTCGTGTGATCCGGCGCCAGTCTGCGGATGACCGCCTCCGTCACGCCGCCGGTCACACCGAAGATCACGCCGCCGCCCGATCCAAAACCGAACGGAATGTCGGAGGACTCCGGCTCCAGCTCCGCAAAGTCAATGCCGGTCGTCCTGATCATGTCGATCAGCTCTGTGGTTGTCAGAACGAAATCGGTGTCTTTTTCACCCTTCGTGTAGCTGTTTTCGCGGTTCGCCTCCATCTTTTTCGCCGTACATGGCATGATGGATACCATCACCGTCTTTTTGCCGCCGCTGTTCGCCGGATCGCGGAAATATTCCTTGACGACTGCGGAGAGCATTCCCTGCGGGGAACGGCAGGTCGACACATTCTCCTCAAATTCAGGGAACTGGTCGCCCACAAATTTTACCCACGCCGGGCAGCAGGAGGTGAGAAGCGGCAGCTTTCCGCCGTTCTGCACTCTGTCGAGAAACTCGGCGGATTCCTCCATAATGGTGAGATCTGCGCTGAAGGTGGTATCGTATACCTCGTCAAAGCCCATGCGGTGCAGCACATTCACAATTTTCCCCATTACGCTTCTGCCCTTCGGCAGCCCGAACGCATCGCCAACCGCCACACGCACTGCCGGGGCAACCTGCGCCACCACGCGTATGTCCGGATCAGCAAGCGCATCCCAGACCTCGCCGCGGTTGTGACGAATGCTGATCGCGCCCGTCGGACAGAAAATGCGGCACTGTCCGCAGTTTACACAGTCCGTCGTCGAAATCTCCCGGTCGAACGCCGGCATCACCATCGCATCGGCGCCGCGGTGCGCAAAGCCGAGCGCGCCGACGCCCTGCATCTCCTCGCAGACGCGCACGCAGTTTCCGCAGAGGATACATTTATTCGGATCCCGCACGATCGACGGCGAGCTGAAATCCAGCGGACGCCGTTCTTTATAGTTGTCAAAGCGCACCTCCATCACGCCGAAGCGTTTTGCCAGCGTCTGCAGATTGCAGTCCCCGCTCTTTTCGCAGGTCAGACAGTCGCGGCAGTGTGCGGCAAGCAGAAGCTCGATGATCAGGTATTTCCGCAGTTTTCCGGTGTTGGTAAAGATCACCATACCGTCTCTTGGTTCCTCCGAGCAGGAAGCAAACGTTCTTCCGCGATCGTCCTCCACCGTACAGAGACGGCAGGCACCGAACGTGGAAAGCTCGGAATGATAGCAAAGTGTCGGAATGTCGATGCCTGCATTGCGGATAACGGACAGGACATTCTTTTCATCGGTAAAAGTTACTTTTCTACCGTCAATTATCATGGTTCCCATATTCGTTCCTCCCTACGCTTCAACATAAATGGCATCAAATGCACAGTTGTCCTTACAAGCTGAACACTTAATACAGAGATTTGGATCAATATGATAGCATTCCTTGCGGACGCCGGTGATCGCTCCGACCGGACAGTTCTTCGCGCACTTTCCGCAGCCCTTGCAGTATTCCGGGTTGATCACAAAGCGGCGCATTGCCTGACAGACCTTCGCCTTACATTTTTTGTCCAAAATATGCTCCTCATACTCCTCGCGGAAGGTACGCAGAGTACTCAGCACCGGAAGCGGCGCGCTCTTTCCAAGACCGCACAGCGCCATATTCTTCACCATCTCGGCAAGCCCCTCCAGACGGTCCAGATCCTCCGGC
>CABRSG010000165.1 GCA_902473545.1 uncultured Lachnospiraceae bacterium
CTGGCAAAATCGATCCCGCCATACTTCATCTGCTGCAAGACCTCCTTCTCCGCGCCAAGCTCCGCCTCCGGCTGCACGATAACCTTGATCCTGCCATTTGTCCGTCTCTCCACCAGCTCCGCAAACCGGTAAGCTCCCAGTGTCGTCGGATAGCCCGCCGTCTGGTTTTCGGCATAATTCAGCACATATTCCGGAACCGTTTCGCCCGTCCTGCCAATCTGCCACAGAACCGTCCCCATTAAGGCGCACAAAAACACTGCTCCGCCGATCAGCCACCCTTTTCTTCCGCTCATACCTTTCCACTCTCTTCTATCACATAATTGCGGTACTCGCTCGGCGTCATCCCCGTCGTTCGCTTAAATACTCTGGTAAAGTAATTAGAATCGTGGAAACCCACCCGCGTGCCGATTTCTTTTATATTTACCGCAAGGTCCGGCAGCATCTTCTTTGCAATCTCCACACGAAGCTCCGTGAGGTATACCGTAAAATTCTTATCAAAGCACTGCTTGAAGATTTTGGAAAAATACGCATCGGAATATCCCATAGCGCCCGCGATATCCTGCAGGGCAATATCCTCCGCATAATGCTGCTTCAGATAATCGCCAATCGCTACCGCCACCGCGCGCATCCGTGCATTGTCAGTATTTTTCTCCTCTTCCGCGCTCTCCATATGACGATTTTCCTTCCGCACGAGCGTCTTCTTCTGCGCCTTTTCCGCCAGCCGGATCGCCTCCTCCAGAACGGCGATCAGCTCCTCGTCAGAACCGGGCTTCAACAGATAATCGAGCGCGCGCACCGAAAAAGCCTTTTTCGCATAGCTGAATTCATCATAAGCAGTCAGGAAAATAATGCTGCTCACGTTATCCTTTTCCCTGATCTTCACCGCTGCTTCCAGGCCGCTCATGCCAGGCATATTAATGTCAAGGATCGCGATGCTGCACCCTTCCGAAAAAAAACGCCGCACTGCCTCCTCCCCGTTCTCCGCCTGCACTGTCTCAAGCTGCCCGTCAAAATTTTTCTGGATTTTCTTGGTCACTACCATCCGCTCAATCGGTTCGTCGTCTGCAACCAGTACCCGAAGCATTTTCACTCACCTCCTATTGGAATTTCTATCTTTACGATCGTCCCTCTTTTTTCCTTACTGAAAAGCCCCACCCTGGCCTCCGGATACATCGCCAGAATGCGCCGGGATACGTTAGTAAAGCCTATCCCCATCTCTTTTTTGCTGTTCTGCAGAATTTCCGCACGCAGACGGTCCCGCGTCTCCGCAGGCATTCCAATGCCGTTATCCGCCACAATGATCAACAGACTATCGTCCTTCTCCCATACGCTGATCTTTATCTTTCCGCCCTCCACTTTCGGGGCCAGGCCGTGAATGATCGCATTCTCCACGAGCGGCTGAAAGGTGAAGGTCGGGATCTGATATTTCTGCGTATCCACCCGGCGGTCGATCCGATAGGAAATCCGCGCGCCAAACCGCATATGCTGCAGATACATATAGTCCTGCGTAACCTTGATTTCTCTGGCAAGCGAAACCCTCTGCTCGTCATTTTTCAGATTGTAACGGAAAATGTCGCTGAGTGCCTTGATCATCTTCTCAGTAATCTCCGCCTCCTCCAGATTCGCCATCCCGCCGATCACATTTAATGTGTTAAACAGGAAGTGCGGATTAATCTGGTTGATCAGCACCTCCATCCTGGCGTTCTCCAGGCGGCGTTCCAGTTCCATCTGCTCAAGCTCCTTTTCGTGAAGCTTTCCGAGGGCAATGCGGTTTTCCTCCTGCGTCTGAATATAACGCGCCGTAGCATACTTCATTTTGTTAAACGCCGCAACCAGCTCTCCGAGTTCATCCTGGTTGTCCACCTGCACGTCCTCGATAAAAAAATCATTTGCGGCAATTTTACGCGACGCCTCCGCCAGCGCAATTACCGGATAAACAATCGACCGGTGCATGGTTTGGGAAAGCCATAGTACAACAAAGAAAAACAGCAGAATCAGTAAAATTACCAGCGCCGTCACCCACAGTACCAGCGGATAAGTCTCGCGGTATGCGGCGTTTCCCGCTTCCGCGCTCTCGATCAGCAGTGTCTGCGCATAGTCAAACAGATACGACTGCATATCATATACCTCATAAAGGCTTTCAATATACCGCGAATCAGCGCTATCCATCGCAAGCACCGCATCTCTGCTTTCCTGGTACACCTCATAAATATTTCGGATTGACCAGATCTGCGCATAGATCCTGATTCCGGGCATACGATCCTCGACGGAATATTGCTCCACCGTTTCCTTTGTCGCTTCCATTGCCTGCTCCAGCGTTTCCCGCTTTTCCTCATCCGCATTTTTGACGTAAGCCTCAAAAGCAGCATTTTCCCGCTCAATTACCCGCACCAGCTCACCGTTCTGCGCGTTCATTTCCAGAATCCGGTGAAAATCGACCATGGAAAAGCGCACGATCCAGGCATCCAGGATACAGGAAAGCACAATGATCAGAAGCACTCCGCCTGTAAACAGGAGAATCTTGTGCCGGATCGCCAGCGCGCTCCATGCCTGCTCTATTTTTTTCCGCACATGCTTCCCGTCCTTTCCTTTCCATTTCTGTAGCTGCACGCCGGTTTTCCTGCAGTACGCATTCCGGGGCGGCAGCCACCCGCCGGATTTTCACACAAATGAGCGGTGCGCAAAAAACGCATCGCTCATCTATTGCATGTTCCGGCGTGCCGCCCGGCTTCCGGCAACATGCTTTTTTCGTATCATGAGATACGGGATTTCAAATATGTAAAAAATTCTTCTTTTTCCGTTCCGAGCGCGCGGTCTGAAATCATATATCCCCTGCCGCTGCTCTCCAGAATAATTATCATGTTCGGCTCTTTCACCGCCCGGCTGATTTTTTTCCAGTCAACGTTTGCCGTCTTTCCATCCGCCTGCACGTAGATGCCCTTGTCTCCAAACCACAACTCCATATTCTTCGGGAGCTGCGCCGCCTGTTTCCTCGCGCGCAGATACGTCCCTGCAGGCTGTATTACCGGAACAAGCAGGCATCCAAGCACCATCGCCGCATTTACCAGTACATTCTCTCCCCAGAAATGAACCGTCATCGACAGAAAAGAGACTGCAAATATCACGCTGCACACCCCGACCATGGAGTGATAAATGCGGTACATGGAAAGCCGGAAGCAGTCCATCGCCGTAATGTCACATTTGAATTTGTATCTCATAAGCTCTCCTTACTACATAAGCAGGTTCGGAAGGAACATACTGATCTGCGGAATAAAGGTAATCAGCAGCAGTACAACGATCATGCAAAGGTAGAACGGAAGCGTCGCCTTTACCACCTGCTCCATTTTCAGCTTTGCCACAGCGGAACCAATGAACAGCACGGCTCCTACCGGCGGTGTCAGAAGACCGATACCACAGTTTAAAATCATCATGATACCAAACTGGATCGGATTGATACCGATCGAGGTTGCGATCGGAAGCAGGATCGGTGTCGCGATCAGAATAATCGGCGCCATGTCCATGATACATCCGAGGAACAGCAAAATCAGGTTCAGCAGCAGTGCCAGAATAACCGGATTGTCCGTAAGACCAATGATTGCATTTGCTGCGAGATCCGGCACATGCAGGGTAGTTAAACAAAATCCGAAAATACTGGAGGTAGAGATCAGGATCAGCACGATGGACAGGGTATCCACGCACTGTTCCAGGACATGCCATACGCCCTTCCAGTTCAGCCCCTTATAAATATATACACTGACGATCAGGCTGTAGATAACAGCGATCGCCGCAGACTCTGTCGCGGTAAACCATCCGAATACAACGCCGACTACCACGATGATCACGGCCGCCAGCGCCCAGAAGGATACTGACAACTGTCTCAGCAGATTTCTAAAGCTGAATTTTTCCCCCTTCGGGTAATTTCTCTTTTTCGAGATAATATAGGAACCTACCATCAGAGAGAGCGCCAGGAGTGCCCCCGGTATGTAACCCGCAAGGAAAAGGCTTCCCACAGAGACACCGCCTGCCGACATGGCATAGATAACCATGTTGTGACTCGGCGGAACCAGCAGACCCTCACAGGAGGAAGTGATGGTAACAGCCGTCGAAAAATCTCCGTCGTATCCCTGGTCAACCATCATCGGGATCAGAATACTTCCAAGAGAAGCGGTATCTGCAGATGCAGAACCGGAAATACCGCCAAAGAAGTAGGAAGCAACGATGTTTACCATCGCCATGCCGCCCGTCATCCAGCCAACACAGGCATTCGCCAGATCAATCAGCTTTTCCGAGATACCTCCGGTACCCATCAGGCAGCCCATCGTAATGAAGAACGGAACCGCCATCAGGCTAAAGGAACTGATGCCCTTTACCATCTGCTGACAGATCGTGGTAAGCGGAAGCCCCTGGAAAAGCAGGCAGAACATCGAAGATAACGCAACTGCATACGCAATCGGGAATCTGAGTAATATCATAACAAGAAAACTTATCAGCAATACTGCGATTGCCGCTGAATTAACAGTCATACTTCAGCCTCCTCTCCCAGAACCAGACGCTTCACATGATTGTAAAGTGCCTCGATCTCAAAGATAATCATAAACAATCCCGCGAGCGGAATCGGTGCGTACATCCAGAAACGTGACAGCCACGGCATACTTACATAGGTACCCTTGGCGCCGAGCGTCGACGCATACTGCCAGCCCACTGTTAGCATAACGATCGCAAGCACAAACACAAGCAGATCTGCCAGCAGGTCCAGAACCACAAGCAGTTTTTTGGGCAGATAACGGTCGAATGCCGTCATGCGGATATGGCTTCCCTTGCGGATCGCCAGCGCTGCCGAGAGAACCGCCATATACGACATCAGCGTAAGAACTACTTCCTCGCTCCATGCCGGATCCGGAATAAATGATACATAACGTCCTAATACCGCCATACTGGTAATCAGAATGTCGGCGATCAGAAGAAGCTTACAGATGAATAAGTCTACTTTATAAATGACGTCATATACCGGTTTGAACTTATCAATTTTTTCAAAAAAGCCGGTCATAATAACCTCCCTCTTATCTCTCTTATCTTTCCATCAAGAAAGGCGCAGCGGACATTTCCGCCGCGCCCTCATTTCCGCAGGGCAGTCTGCCGGGCGGATATTTTACGTGCTCTCTTACTGCATATCTACGATCTGCTGATACAGGTCTTCCATACCCTTGGTATTATCGGAAATAACATCAGCAACCGCTGCCTGCCACGGAGTCAGGTCTTCCACTTCGATTACGTTTACACCGTCTGCCTTAAGCTGCTCAAGAACCTTCTCTTCCTCGCCTGCGGAAAGCTCACGGTTGAAGTTGGAGGCATATTCGCCTGCTTCCATGATAATGTTCTGCTGGTTCTCGCTCAGTTTGTCCCATGCCGCATCGGTGATGATAACCTGGATAGCGCCCAGTGTATGTCCGTCAAGGATCAGGTTCGGAGCAACCTCCGGGAATGCATTGGACTTATAGTTTGCGATCGGCTGCTCAGCGCCGTCAACAACGCCTGTCTGCAGTGCGGAGTACAGCTCGCCGAAGGATACAACTGTCGGAGAAGCGCCAAGACCTTCTACCAGACCGTTCATAACCGGGT
>CABRSG010000166.1 GCA_902473545.1 uncultured Lachnospiraceae bacterium
CTGCCGATCTACGGATTTTTTGCCTCGGTCTTTTTCCCGGATCACGCTGCGCTGGTGATGATCGGACTGTATTTTATCGGAATTCTTGTGGGAATCCTTGTGGCGGTCATTTCTAAGAGCAGTATGTTTAAGGGCGAGGCGGTGCCGTTTGTTATGGAGCTTCCGAATTATCGTATGCCGGGAGCGAAAAATGTGGCGCAGCTTCTGTGGGAAAAGGCGAAGGACTTCCTGCAGCGAGCCTTTACCGTCATTTTTATAGCAACGATCGTAATCTGGTTTTTGCAGACCTTCGACCTGCATTTCAGTATGGTAAGCGATTCGCAGAACAGTATTCTTGCGATGCTCGCCGGATGGATCGCACCGCTGTTTGCTCCGCTCGGCTTTGGAGACTGGCGCATTTCCACAGCGCTGATCACCGGCTTCATGGCAAAGGAAAGCGTCGTATCCACGCTCAACGTGCTCTTTGGCAGCACTGAAGCAGTGCTCGCGGCAATTTCTCCGCTCGCGGCAGCCTCGCTGCTGGTATTCTGCCTGCTCTATACCCCATGCGTTGCCGCAATCGCATCCATCAAGCGTGAGCTTGGCGGCAAATGGGCGGCGGGTGTTGTCGTCGGTCAGTGCGCGATCGCATGGGTGTGCGCGCTGGTTGTGCGGCTGGCCGGGCTGCTGTTTGGACTGGGATGAGCAGCAATATGTGAACAGGAATATAGTCTTTGATCTGCAAACATGGAGGGAACTATGCAATACTACGTCGCCCCGCTTGAGGGCATCACCGGCTACATTTTCCGCAATGCCCACCACAAATTTTTTCCGGGTGCGGACAAATATTTTATTCCGTTCATCGAGCCGAAGCCGAATTCGAAGAAGATTTTTTCCTCGCGGGAGCTGAACGACATTCTGCCGGAGCACAATGAGGGAATGTACGCCGTGCCGCAGATCCTCACGAATAAGTGGGAGGATTTTGTGTGGACGGCGAAGCATCTGCAGGAGTACGGTTACAAAGAGGTGAATATCAATCTGGGCTGTCCGTCGAAAACGGTAGTATCGAAGAGGCGAGGAGCAGGCTTTCTCGCCGATCCGGAGGGCGTGGACGATTTTCTTGCGCACATTTATGACGCGCTGGATATGAAAATTTCCGTGAAAACACGTCTCGGCAAAGAGAATCCGGTGGAATTTCGCTGGCTCCTGGAGATTTACAACAAATATCCGCTTTCGGAGCTGATCGTCCATCCGCGCACGCAGAAGGAATTTTATGGATTTATGCCGCATTATGAGATGTTTGCAGAAGCATTGGAGGAAACGAGCCTGCCGGTGTGCTACAACGGGGATGTGAATACGAAGGACGACTGCCGGGAAATCGAGCAGCGTTTTTCGCAGATCACCGGAGTGATGATGGGCAGAGGGATTCTGCGAAATCCGGGATTGATCGGGGAAATCCGCGGCGGGGAAAAGGCGGACGTCCGGAGGCTGCGCGAATTTCACGATGAGCTGTACGAAAATTACAAAGAGGAAATGTCCGGTGACGTGCAGGTTTTATTTAAGATGAAGGAGCTTTGGACATACCTGCGCCATTCCTTTGTAATAGAAGAAAAAACAGAAAAGAAGCTCTTTAAGGCGAAGCACCTTCGGGAATATGATGCGGCGGTGGCTGCGATATTTTTTTCGTGAGCACATCGGGGGGTCTGCCGATATAGAGGATTGGATACAAAAGCCCCGGCGCCAGGTCCTCCTCCTGTAGCTTGTCTCAGAAAAATGAATGTCAAAAAATCCTTGTTTTAAGCGACTTTCCTAACAGTCGGGTTGGAAAAACGGCCTTTTTTATTGACTTTTCAGGCGGGGATTATTATGCTGAAGGCAATCCTGCAGGATGAACGAAAAAGTCGGGAGGACATGGTATGGAAAATAAGAAAACATTTGGAGCTTTTATTCTGCGCCGGCGAAAAGAGCTTGGCATGACGCAGAAGGAATTTGCGGGGAAGCTGTACGTGACAGAATCGGCAGTGAGCAAATGGGAGCGGGGAATGAGTTACCCGGACATCACATTGATCCGCAGCATCTGCGACGTTCTGGAGATCTCCGAGCATGAGCTTCTCACCGGGAGCGAGGATACGGAAAAGCGCTCCTCGGAGAAGCTTGCGGAAAAATATCTGCGGCTGACACGCAATTACCGGCTGGCGCAGTACCTTATCTATGGAGCGGTTTTGCTGGGATGCGCAATCGGAAATCTTGCGTCGTCGCATACGTTAGACTGGTTTTTTATCGTGCTTACGGCGATGATGATCAGCGCTTCGCTGACGCTGGTTCCGGCGCTTGCCGCGCTGCATCCTGTGCTTGCACAGTGTAAGGCTGCAGTTTCCCTTGGAAGCTTTCTGGTTTCCCTGGAGCTTTTGCTGCTGGTGTGCTGCCTGCAGACCGGCGGCGACTGGTTCCCGATGGCAGGCATTAGTGTGCTGTTTGGAGCTGCTCTGGTTTTGCTGCCGTTTCTGCTTCCCACGCTGCCGCTGCCGGAGTGTCTGGCGCACCGGAAAACGTCGTTTTATCTGATTGCGGTGATGACGCTGTTAATTTTGCTGCTTTTCATCGGATGCCTGAAAAATGACGGTGACTGGTTCTTTACAGCGGCGCTTGGAACGCTCTTTGGAACCGGATTTTTCATTCTGCCGGTGCTGCTGCGCCAGCTTCCTCTGCCGGAAGCGTTGAGATCGCACAAAACGCTGCTGTATTTTATGCTGCAGACGATTGTTTTGATCTTGCTTCTTGTCGCGGTCGATTTTGGAGCTGACGGAAGCGGCGGAAGAGATTTTATCCGGGAAATGCTGCCGATGACGATGCTGATCGCAGCGCTTCCCTGGGGCGAAATGCTGCTGATCCGATATCTTCCGGTGAGCGGCTGGTTCAGGGCGTCTGCATGTGCTCTGCTTGCCGCCCTCTGGATCTGGCTGTTCCCGGCAGCTATGGATGCAATCCTGTTTTTTAAATATGGACCGTCCATTAATTCATGGAATCTGTGGCTCACATTTGATTTTCGCGTGTGGGGCGGCAATCAGACGGCGATAAATGTCATTGCAATCATTCTGTTTTCGCTGCTGGCGATCGCGGCGGCGCTGGCTGGCGTTGGGATGTGGAGGAAAAAGAAAGGCTGCTAAGGGTGAAATCCGGCGTGCTTTGTATAGAATTCCATTTTTCAGACAAAATAACGGTAAATACCTGAAGGAGAAGAATGGAATGAAGGATAAAGTGTTTGGTGTTTTACAGCGCGTCGGGCGCAGCTTTATGCTGCCGATCGCGATTCTGCCGGTGGCGGGGCTGCTTCTCGGCGTCGGCAGTTCCTTTACCAACGAGACGACCATCGCCACCTACCGGCTGCAGTGGCTCCTGGGTGAGGGAACCGTGCTGCACGCGTTGCTGGTGATCATGAATAAAGTAGGCAGCGCGGTGTTCGATAACCTTCCGCTTATTTTTGCGGTCGGCGTGGCAATTGGCATGGCAAAGCGGGAGAAGGAGGTTGCCACGCTCTCCGCTGCGATTGCTTATCTCGTCATGAATACGGCGATCAATGCGATGCTGGTGCTGAACGGGGACATTCTGGAGAATGGTCAGATCGCGGCGGATGTGCTGGAGGGAACCATTGCATCCGCCTGCGGCATCCCGACACTGCAGACCGGCGTGTTCGGCGGCATTATTGTGGGCTGGGGCGTGGCGGCGCTGCATAACCGGTTTTATAAGATCGTGCTGCCGAATGCCCTGTCGTTTTTCGGCGGCACCCGGTTTGTGCCGATCATCTCTACGCTGGTCTATATGCTCGTCGGCATTCTTTTGTATTTCGTCTGGCCGCCGGTGCAGAACGGCATCCATGCGCTCGGAGGACTGGTGACGGGCAGCGGCTATGTCGGGACGCTTATTTTCGGGCTGATCAAGCGTGCGCTGATCCCGTTCGGACTTCATCATGTTTTTTACATGCCGTTCTGGCAGACGGCGCTCGGCGGCACGATGGAGGTGGGAGGTCAGCTCGTGCAGGGCGGACAGAATATTTTCTTTGCCCAGCTTGCCAATTCTGCGGATGTTTTACATTTCAGCGCGGATGCGACCAGATATTTTTCGGGTGAATTTATCTTTATGATATTTGGGCTTCCGGGCGCGGCGCTCGCGATGTACCACTGCGCGAAGCCGGAAAAGAAAAAGGCGGCGAAGGGACTGCTTCTGTCGGCGTCGCTTACCTGGATGCTGACGGGTATTACAGAGCCGCTGGAATTTTCCTTCCTTTTCGTGGCGCCGGCACTGTTTGTCGTGCAGGTGATCCTGGCGGGATCGGCGTACATGATCGCGCATATGCTCAACATTGCCGTCGGGCTGACGTTCTCGGGCGGTCTGCTGGATCTGTTTCTGTTCGGTATTCTGCAGGGCAACGCTAAAACGAGCTGGCTGCTGATCATTCCGGTCGGCATCGTATATTTTCTGCTCTACTACTTTATTTTCCGCTTCCTCATCCGCAAATTTGACTTTAAAACTCCGGGACGAGAGGATGATGACAGCGAGACGCGCCTTTACACAAAGGCGGACGTGCGTGCGCGCCGGGAGGATTCTGCGAATAAACAGACGGAGAGTGCGGAGGCGCTCGATCCGGTCAGCGCCGTTATCACGCGCGGTCTTGGCGGAAAACGCAACATCAGCGACGTGGACTGCTGCGCTACCAGGCTTCGCTGCAGCGTTCACGATGAGACGCTTGTCAACGATGCGCTGCTGAAATCAACCGGGGCGTCCGGCGTCATCCACAAAGGAAAGGGCGTGCAGATCATCTATGGACCGCAGGTTTCCGTGATCAAATCTGAGCTGGAGGCCTATCTGGAGACTGCGCCGGAGGAGCTTTATACAGCCGGAACAGAAGAAAGAGGCGGGGAGAAAGAGTTTGACAATGGCGGACAACAGTCGGCGGAAATCGTGCAGTCCATTTTGATTTCCAGTCCCATCACCGGCATGGCGGGCGATCTTACGATGGTTCCGGACGAAGCCTTTGCCTCCGGAATGATGGGCGACGGGGCGGTCCTGCCGACGGAAAGCACCGTGGTTGCGCCGGAGGACGGCATGATCGGGTTTGTATTCGATACAAAGCATGCGATCGGGTTTGAGACGGATCTTGGCATCAGCCTGCTGATTCACATAGGGATCGACACCGTTAAGCTGGACGGGGCAGGCTTCGAGGTTCTGGTGAGAAACGGGCAGAGAGTGAAAAAGGGCGAGCCGCTTTTAAAACTGAACCTGGAGTATCTGAATAAAAATGCTTCCTCCCTCGTCTCGCCGGTCATTTGTACCGGGCTGTCAGCGAACCAGAAAATCCGCCTTTTAAAGGAGGGCAAGATAGACGCTGGCGAAGCGCTGTTTGCGGTTGATATTTCCGGAGGGCAGCCGTAGGAAGCTGCGGACGAAGCTTTGGTATACGCAAAAAACGGGAAAGGACACGGAGAAATGAAAAAATTTGAGTATGTAATAAAAGATCAGCTTGGCATCCACGCAAGACCTGCGGGTCTGATCGCGCGGCGTGCGGACAAATACAGGAGCCGGATCACCCTGCGTATCGGCGGACGCCCTGCCGATGCCGGAAAAA
>CABRSG010000167.1 GCA_902473545.1 uncultured Lachnospiraceae bacterium
CCGCGAATACTTAAATCCGGTGTATGACCTGGAGCGTCTGATCAGCAAGATCAGCTACCAGACGGCTAATCCGCGCGATCTGATCGCGTTTAAAAGCTCGCTTTCCATGCTGCCGCACATCAAATACATCATGGGCGATTTCAAGAGCAGCCTTCTCTGCAATGTGTGCGATGATATTGACGTGCTGGAGGATCTCTGTGAGCTGGTGGAGCGCGCGGTCATCGAGGAACCGCCGATCTCCATTCGCGACGGCAATCTGATCCGCGACGGGTTTCACGAGGAGGTGGACCGTCTGCGCCAGGCAAAGACGGAGGGGAAAACCTGGCTTGCAGATCTGGAGGCGAAGGAGCGCGAAAAGACCGGCATCAAGAATATGAAGATCAAGTACAACCGGGTATTCGGCTATTACCTGGAGGTCACCAATTCCTACAAGAATCTGGTGCCGGATTACTATACAAGAAAGCAGACGCTCGCGAACGCCGAGCGCTATATCACGCCGGAACTGAAGGAACTGGAGGATATCATTCTCGGGGCGGAGGACCGTCTCGTTTCGCTGGAATACGAGTTGTTCTGCGAGGTGCGCGATAAGATTGCCGGAGAGATTCTCCGCATTCAGCAGACGGCAAAGGCGATCGCCGGGATCGACGTTTTCGCGTCGCTGGCGCTGGTCGCCGAACAGAACAACTACGTCTGCCCGAAGATGAACAGCCGCGGGCAGATCCAGATCCATGACGGGCGTCATCCGGTCGTGGAAAAAATGATAAAGAATGATATGTTTATCGCCAACGATACGTTCCTGGACAACCACAAGAACCGCATTTCTATTATCACGGGACCGAATATGGCGGGAAAATCCACGTACATGCGCCAGACGGCGCTGATCGTGCTGATGGCGCAGATCGGATCGTTCGTGCCGGCATCGGATGCAAAGATCGGCATTGTCGACCGTATCTTTACGCGCGTGGGCGCATCGGACGACCTCGCCTCCGGGCAGAGTACCTTTATGGTGGAGATGACCGAGGTGGCAAACATCCTGCGCAGCGCGACGGCGGACAGTCTGCTCGTGCTCGATGAGATCGGGCGCGGTACCAGCACCTTTGACGGTCTGAGCATTGCCTGGGCGGTAGTAGAGCATATCAGTAATCCGAAGCTTCTCGGCGCAAAGACGCTGTTCGCCACTCACTATCACGAGCTGACAGAGCTGGAGGGCAAGCTGTCCTCGGTAAATAATTACTGCATTGCCGTCAAGGAGCGCGGCGACGACATTGTTTTCCTGCGGAAGATCGTAAAGGGCGGCGCGGACAAGAGCTACGGCATCCAGGTGGCAAAGCTTGCAGGCGTGCCGGACAGCATCATTGAGCGCGCGAAGGAGCTGGTGCAGGAGCTAAGCGACGCCGATATCACAGAAGCAGTGCACGAGGCGAAAACCGATGGAAAGACCGCAAAGCCGAAAAAGAAAAAATATGACCAGATTGATCTTGACCAGATGACCTTATTTGATACGGTAAGCGACGAGGACGTTCTGAACGAGCTAAAGGAAATCGAGATATCCACGCTGACGCCGATTGAGGCGCTGAATGTGCTGAACCGGCTGCAGAGCAGATTAAAGAACCGCTGGTAGGGGATTCCCAAAAGAAAATGGAGCATGATTCATTATGAGAGAAATTGCAGTGCTCGATGAGCAGACAATTGACAAAATAGCAGCCGGAGAGGTGATCGAGCGCCCGGCTTCCATCGTGAAGGAGTTGGTGGAGAATGCGATCGACGCCGGAGCGAACGCCGTCACGGTGGAAATCCGGGACGGCGGCATCTCCCTTATCCGCATCACCGACAACGGCTCCGGCATCGAGGCAAAGCAGGTGCCGGTTGCCTTCCTGCGCCATGCGACCAGCAAGATCCGCAAGGCGGACGATCTTCTGGATGTTGCCTCGCTTGGGTTTCGCGGCGAGGCGCTCTCCAGCATCGCGGCGGTCTGCCAGGTGGAGCTGATCACGAAAACGGCGGATAGTCTGACCGGCGTGCGTTATCTGATCGAGGGCGGCAAAGAGAAAAGCCTGGAGGAGATCGGCGCGCCAGACGGAACGACGTTTCTGGTGCGCAATATCTTTTACAATACCCCGGCGCGGAAAAAGTTTCTGAAAACGGCGCAGACCGAGGCGGGTTATATCAGTGACATGGTGGAGCATATCGCGCTTTCCCACCCGGAGGTTTCATTTAAGTTTATCTCCAACAACCAGACAAAGCTTCATACCTCCGGGAATCATCAGCTAAAGGATATCATTTATCATGTATACGGGCGCGATATTGCGGCGAATCTGATCGAGGTGGACGCCGGAAACGATTCTGTCCGCATAAACGGCTTTATCGGAAAGCCGGTGATCTCCAGGGGCAACCGCAACTACGAAAATTACTTTGTAAACGGGCGTTATATCCGCAGCAGCATCATCGCAAAAGCGATTGAGGACGCCTATCACACGTTTATGATGAAGCATAAATATCCTTTTACGGTGCTGCACTTTACAATTGACGGAAATCTTCTGGATGTCAATGTGCATCCGACAAAAATGGAGCTGCGCTTCGCGGAAAATGAACGCATGTATCAGCTTGTCTATGAAGCAGTGCGCAGTGCGCTTTCCCACCGGGAGATGATCGTGCAGGTGGGTGTCGGCAAGGATGAGCCTCAGAAAAAAGAAGAGCCGAAGGGCAGAATCCCCGTGGCGGAGCCGTTTGAGACGATGCGGCGCAGAATAGAGCAGACAAATTCCCAGGTGCGCGAGCGCCCGGCGTATATGACAAATGTGTCTGCAGACAATGTTCCGCCTCCACAGGAAGCAAAGACGGGGCGTCCCCTGCCCGCTCCGGCGCCGCAGATGGGACAGGAAACGCTGCAGACAGAGCGCATGATCCCAAAGCTTGTCCCCCGGTTTTCTGCGCGGCGGGAGACAGCGCCGGTATCACAGGCTCCGGTAAATTCGCCTGAAAATACAGAAGCAATCTCCGGGGATACCCCTGAGTGGGAGAGAGCTGCGCTCAATCCGCAGCCATCTGCCCCCGCCGATTTAAAAGACGGGCAGATGAGCCTTTTCGAGGATAAACTGCTCTCGAAGGAGCATGTAAAGGAACACCGCATCATTGGGCAGGTGTTTGACACTTACTGGATCGTACAGTTCCAGGACAAGCTGTTTCTGATCGACCAGCACGCGGCGCACGAAAAGGTTCTCTACGAGCGCATGAAAAAATCTATGGCGAACCGCGAATTTACCTCGCAGAATTTAAATCCGCCGATCATTCTCACCTTAAATATGGCGGAGGCGGCGCTGCTTGAGAAATATCGGGAGCGCTTTATCGAGATTGGCTTTGAGATCGAAGAATTCGGCGGGCGTGAATATGCTCTGCGCGCCGTTCCCGATAATCTGTTCGGGCTTGCCGATAAGGAGCTGTTTCTGGAAATGCTGGACGGGCTTGCCGCGCAGACGGACGCGCTTGGTATTGAGACGATCGACGACAAGATCGCGACCATGTCCTGTAAGGCGGCGGTGAAGGGAAATTCACGTCTGTCAACGGCGGAGATCCACGCGCTCATCGACGAGCTGCTTACTCTGGAAAATCCCTACAACTGCCCGCACGGCAGACCAACCATCATCTCTATGTCAAAGTATGACCTGGAGAAAAAGTTTAAAAGGATTGTTTAGTATGACAAAAAAACCGTTACTGATCCTCACCGGTCCGACGGCGGTCGGCAAAACGGCGCTGTCCATTGCGCTGGCAAAGGCGGTCGGCGGCGAGATCATTTCCGCAGATTCCATGCAGGTGTACAGGGGCATGGACATTGGCTCGGCTAAAATTACCCGCGAAGAGATGGACGGCGTGCCGCATTATCTGATCGACGAGCTGGAGCCGGAGGAGGAATTTCACGTTGTCCGCTTCCAGGAGCTTGCAAAAAAATATATGGAGCAGATTTACGCAAAGGGGAAAATCCCTATTCTGGTCGGCGGCACCGGCTTTTATATCCAGGCGGTGCTTTACGATATCGACTTTACACAGAATGACGGCGATGGCAGCTACCGCAGGGAGCTGGAGCTGCTCGCAAAAGAAAAGGGAAACGAATATCTTCACGCGATGCTCCTCTCCGTGGACGAAAAGGCGGCGCAGGAAATCCATGCAAACAACATAAAGCGCGTGATCCGCGCCCTGGAATTTTATCATGAAAGCGGAAGTCCGATCTCTGCGCACAACGAGGCGCAGCGGCATAAGGAATCCCCCTACAACGCCGCCTATTTTGTGCTGAACGAAAACCGGCAGACACTTTATGAGCGGATCGACCGGCGCGTGGATGAAATGCTGGAAAATGGTCTGCTGGACGAGGTACGCGCCCTGAAAACGCGCGGCTGTACCGCCGGAATGGTCTCCATGCAGGGACTCGGCTATAAGGAAATGCTGGATTATCTGGACGGTAACTGCACCTGCGAGGAGGCAGTTTACCGCCTGAAGCGCGACACGCGTCATTTTGCAAAGCGCCAGATCACCTGGTTCAAGCGTGAGCGAGACGTCATCTGGCTGCAAAAAGAGGAGTTTGGCACAAGCGGGGAAATCCTCGCCTATATGCTGGATATTATAGAACATCAGAGAGGAATATCATTATGTCACAAAATGCAATAGAAGAAATGTATGCGGAGCTGGGCGTCAGCCGTCAGGTATTCGCTTTCGGGCAGAAGATCGAGCAGGAGCTGCTTTCCCGGTTTGCCAAAATACAAAAAACTGCGGAGTATAATCAGTTAAAGGTAGTGCGCGCCATGCAGAAGTGCCGCGTCAGCGCGGAATGCTTCCAGTCCGGTACCGGCTACGGCTACAACGATATCGGGCGCGACACCCTGGAGGAGGTTTACGCAAACGTATTCCACACCGAAGCGGCGCTCGTGCGCGCACAGATCACCTGCGGAACGCATGCGCTCGCCGTGGCGCTCGCCGGAAACCTGCGCCCAGGTGACGAGCTTTTGTCCATCTCCGGCAAACCCTACGATACGCTTGAGGAGGTGATCGGCATCCGCCCCTCAAATGGGTCTCTGGCTGAGTACGGCGTCAGCTACCGCCAGGTCGATCTGCTCGCGGACGGAAGCTTCGATTTTGACGGCATCCGGGCGGCGATCCGGCCGAATACAAAGCTGGTGGAAATCCAGCGTTCCAAGGGCTATCAGACGCGCCCGACGCTCTCCGTACAGGCGATCGCGGAGGCGATCCGGTTTGTGAAGGACATCAATCCTGATATTCTGATCCTGGTGGATAATTGCTACGGGGAATTTGTTGAGGAAAAAGAGCCGAGCGATTTCGGAGCCGATATGGTAGTCGGCTCGCTGATCAAAAATCCCGGAGGCGGGCTTGCGCCGATCGGCGGCTACATTGCAGGTACGAAAAAATGTATCGAAAATGCGGCGTACCGCCTGACCTCTCCCGGTCTCGGACGTGAGGTGGGCGCGTCGCTTGGCGTAAACCGCGACTTTTTCCAGGGGCTTTTTCTGGCGCCGACCGTAGTGGCGGGTGCGCTCAAGGGTGCGATCTTTGCCGCAAATATCTATGAACGT
>CABRSG010000168.1 GCA_902473545.1 uncultured Lachnospiraceae bacterium
GTGTTGCATGGCTGTGTGATGAACCGGGAGTACGAGATATGTGTATCTTTGAAGCGCCAGATGAGGAAGGTGTCTATTTGGCGGAAATTGATTTGGATATGCTACGGGAATACCGTGCGGACGAGGTAATGGGAAACAAGTATCGTCATCCAGAGAAGTATGGGATTTTAATTTCAAACCGTAAATGTGATGGAGGAGGATCAAGATAGGACTTGGTTCGAAGGGCTTTGCGGAAAGCACACGAAACAGGCTTATTGAATCAGCATTGAACACCTGTGGATTAGATACTGCGGGTAAAATTGGCGCCAATATTCTCGGCGCACTGCTCGGCACAGGTATACCATTTTGCGCCTGCAAAAGTGCAAAGGTGTAAAAATAATTGCACATCGGCTTAAAGGATTAAGCTGACATATTTCCATTTAGAAGTCATGTTGAAACCGTCGCTCTTCTCGTTAAGAAACGTTGAATACGGCATTTCAGGAGGATTTTCGTTTATGATAAAAGTGTTATTCATCTGCCGCGCAATAAAGTGACAAATGTCATGCGGATTGCTGACGCAAGACACTTTTGCGGCGCGGAGGATAAGGGTATAATCATAGCTGTAAAAGGTATTTTGGGGCTGTCAGTTCATTGAGAAGATGCATAGCATCTTTAGACAAAGAACAGGGTGCGCAGCAAGGGAGGCAAATATGATACATATTGAAAATCTGGTAAAACGATATGGAGATCTGGTGGCGCTGGATCATTTTAACCTGGATATCCGCGAGGGCGAAGTGTTTGGTCTGCTGGGACCGAACGGCTCCGGCAAGACGACGGCGATCAACTGTCTGCTGGCGCTGCTGAAATATGACAAGGGGACTGTCACTGTGTTTGGGAAGGAGATGCATCCGGACAGCTACGATCTCAAACGGCAGATCGGGGTGGTTCCGCAGAATGTTGCTGTGTTTGAGCAGATGACGGTCTGGGAAAATATTGACTATTTCTGCGGGCTGTACGTGAAGGATAAGGCGGAGCGGAAGCGCCTGACGGAAGAGGCGATCGCGTTTGTCGGGATGGAGGATTACCGTAAAATGTTTCCGAGAAAGCTTTCCGGCGGTCTGCTGCGCAGGCTGAACATTGCCTGCGGGATTGCGCACCAGCCGCGCCTTATCATCATGGATGAGCCGACGGTGGCGGTAGATCCGCAGAGCCGCAACAGAATCCTGGAGGGGATACTGGAGCTGAACAAGAAGGGCGCGACGATTATCTACACTTCTCATTATATGGAAGAGGTGGAGCAGATCTGCAGCAGGATCATGATCATGGATCATGGGCGCAGCATCGCGGCGGGAACATCCGAGGAACTAAAGCGCATGATTAAGACGGGGGAAACGATCCTGATAGAAGGGGTCGTGCTGACGGAGGCGCAGCTTAAAGAGATTGCAGAGCTGCCGCATGTGTTTGCAACAGATTATAATGAGGAGCACACATTAAAAGTGAAATGCACCAGCGCAAAGCATAATCTTGTGAGACTTCTTAATTATCTGCAGGAGCAGGAGGTGGCGTTTGGCAGAGTGCTTTCGGAGCTGCCGACCTTGAACGACGTATTTCTGGAGATTACCGGAAAGGAACTGAGGGACTAGGAGGAGTGGTATGGGGCAATTATATATCAGCAGTCTGAAACGGAATATCCGCAGCAAAGAGGAAATTTTCTGGTCGATATTGTTTCCGCTGATTATGGCGACATTTTTTTATGTGACATTTGGCAGCGGAATTGATGTTGAGCAGATGCAGAAAATTCCGGTAGCGCTTGTCTCAGAAAACAATACTGCGTTTGAGACATTTCTTGACGCGCTGGACGGCGACATGCTTGTTCTCACGGAAATGGAGAGCGCGCAGGCGGAGGAAGCGCTGAAAAACGGCGGGGTGAAGGGAATTTTTTACAGCAGAAAGGAGCCGGAGCTGACGGTTTCCGCTTCCAATATGAATGAGAGCATTCTGGAGGCGCTGCTGGAGGGGTATCTGGAAAATGAGCAGATGCTAACGGATATTGGAAAAAACAATCCCCTGAAACTTCCGGCTGCGGTTGCGGCAATGACGGATTACCGGGAAATGACGCAGTCTGTGAACATGCTTGGGGAGACGACGGACGATAATATAGCATACTTTTTTGCACTGGTCGGAATGACCTGCCTGTTTGGAGGCTTTCTGGGAATGATGGCCGCTATCAATATGCGTGCGGACCAGTCTCCGCTGGCGGCAAGAAGAAGCGCTGCTCCGGCGGACCGCCTGCAGATGCTTCTGGCGGAGACGCTGGCTTGTTTTACGGTACAGTTTTTCTGTGTCTGCATTCTGCTTCTGTATATGTATGCACTTGGCATTTCCTTCGGGAAAAAATGGATGCTTCTGCTGCCGGTCTGCGTGCTGGGGAGTCTGACCGGAGTGGCGTACGGAATGTTTCTCGGCGGAAGACGTATGGCGGAGGGCTTTAAGATTGCGATTCTGGTGGTTTCCTCTTTGCTGATGAGTTTTCTTGCCGGGCTGATGATGGGAAACATGAAAGACATCGTGGAGCATCACTGCCCTGTTATAAACCGCATCAATCCGGCGGCGCTGATTGCGGATGCATTTTACAGCGTGTCGGTGTACGACAACCCGATGAGGTACCGCACGAATCTGCTGCTTCTGGCGGCAATCACTGTGCTTCTGCTGGCGGCGGCATGGCTGACACTGAGGAGGGAACGCTATGAGAGTATTTAAGGGGTATGGAAATATCATAAAGCGCAATATTGGCGTCATGGTAATGTATGTCTGCATTTTTATAGGCATTTCCGTAGCGATTCAGAAAAGTCTCGGCGATACGGGCGTGACGGGGAATTTTGCGGCGGTAAAGCTGGCGGTGGCGGTGATTGACCGCGAGGGCGGCGCGCTTGGTGACACATTAAAAAGTTACCTTCAGCGGGAGCAGAAGCTGGTGGAGATTGCGGATGATGAGCAGACGATACAGGAGGAGCTGTTTTACCGCAACATCAGTTATGTGCTGATTGTGCCGCAGGGAACGCAGGCGGCGTTTGAAAACGGTGAGGCTGCAGTACAGACGATAAAGGTGCCCGGCTCTTCTGCAGGATTTTACCTGGATGCCAAAATCAATTCCTTGCTGAACCAGATACGGGTTTACCAGACGGGCGGATTTTCTTTTGAAGAGTCGTGCGAAAAGGCACTGGCACTTTCGGAAAGGAAAGGACAGGTGACGTTGCTTGACATTAACGGAAACGGCGGGCAGCGGGCGGACTATAATTATTATTTTGCTTATCTTCCGTATGCAATGCTTACCGGAATTATTATGTGTTTAAGTTCCGTGGTCATGACGTTTAAGAAGAAAGAAATACGGCGCCGCATGACCTGCTCGTCGGTATCGCTGCTCAGACAGAATATGGCGGCAACCGCGTCCTTCCTGCTGGTGGGACTGGCAGTGTGGGGCGTCTGCGTGGTGGTGCAGGCGGCTCTGTACCGGGGTGGCGCATTCACCTCGCCGAACTGTCTCTGGTATATGCTGAACAGTTTTGCCTGCATGGTGGTGGCGATGACGCTGGCGTATCTCTGCGGAACGGTGGTAAATTCGGTAAACGCACTAAACGGTATCAATAATGTGGTATCCCTGGGGCTCTGTTTTATCGGAGGGATCTTTGTTCCGATTGAAATGCTTGGCAGCGGGGTGAAAAAGGCGGCAGGCTTTACGCCGACGTACTGGTACTCCCAAATCAACAGTATTCTGGGGGATTATGAGCATTTGAGCACGGAAATGAGGCAGAATATCCTGCAGGGGCTTGCAATCCAGCTTTTGTTTACCGCGGCGTGTTTCTGCGTGACGCTGGCGATCAGCAAAGCCCGGCAGCGGGAGTGATATTTCACATATTGTGCCCGGCAGCGGTCAGGAAGGTCATGCGTTTAGACGTCTGCCTTTTGGGAGACTGGGGAAAATCTTTCCGCAGAAATTTTGGGAAAGGTCTTCCCCAAAACGGTCAATACTGTTAGAATGACAGCAGAGAACGGAAGGAGAAACGCAGAGGGCAGGACGATGAATGAAAAATTTTATATGCTTTCCGAAGAAAAACAGCAGAGGATCATTCGTGCCGGATGGAAGGTTTTTTCGCGGGATATCTACCGGAAGTGTCCGGTAGGCGAGATTGCGAAAGAGGCGGACATCAGCAAATCTCTGCTGTTTCATTACTTTCGAAATAAGAGAGAGCTGTATCTTTTTTTGTTGGAGGAAGCAATGCGCCAGGGAATGTGTATCATTGATACCGGAGCCATTCTGCAGAAGGAAGACTTCTTCGAGATCATGGAAACCGGGATGGAGATGAAGCTGAAGATGATGGTGCACCACCGGGAATTGTCGGAGTTTGTGATTATGGCATACTATGAGAAGGACGAGGAAGTGGCATCGGAGATTCAGAAATGGGTGCATAAGATTCTGGAGCAGTTTGACGGTCTTCTGTTTACCGGAATCGACGTATCACAGTTCAGACCGGGGCTTGACCTGGAGATGATGTACCGGGAAATGTTCTGGGCGTCTGATGGGTGCCTGCGTGCAATGCTGCAGGCAGGACCGCTTGATTTGGAAAAGGCACGGAGCGTGCTTCTGCGCCTGGTAAATTTCTGGAGAAGCGTGTACCAGAGCGGGGAAAAGGATATTTCGGCAGACAGCCGTAAATAGATTGAAAATGGGCGGTCAGATGGCTGGCAGAAGACTGGCGGAAGGGAGAACGGGATAAAATGGCAGAGGTAATCAGACTTTGTAACCTCACAAAATACTATGGGAAGCACCGGGGAATTGAAAATCTGTCCCTGCAGGTGCAGGAGGGAGAAATCTTTGGCTTCATCGGACCGAACGGTGCCGGGAAGAGCACGACCATCCGCACCATGCTGGGTCTTCTTTATCCCGACAGCGGAACGGCAGAGCTGTTTGGAAAATCCATACAGAAGGAAAAGACAGAAATTTTGCGCCGGGTGGGCTATCTGCCGTCGGAGCCTGCTTTTTACGGAGGCATGAGAGTACGGGACGCTCTGCAGTTTGCCGCGTCTTTTTACCGGGAAGACTGCCGCAGCGCGGCGGACGCGCTTTGCGAACGGTTTAAGCTGGATACCGAAAAGCGCGTGCAGGAGCTTTCCCTGGGAAACCGGAAAAAACTGAGCATTGTGTGCGCGTTCCAGCACGCGGCGACGCTCTACATACTTGACGAGCCGACCAGCGGACTTGATCCGCTGATGCAGAAGGAATTTTTTGCGCTGCTGCAGGAGAAGAACCGGGAGGGCGCTTCTATTTTTCTGTCGTCGCATGTGCTCGGTGAGATACAGAGATACTGCAGCCGGGCGGCGGTAATCCGGGACGGCAGCCTGGTGGTGTGCGATAATGTGACAAATATCTGCAGCTCGGCATTTAAGCGGGTGACGATACACGGTGTGGACGAGATAAGGGGGCTTGCAGTGCGGAACCTGCAGAATACCGGAGACGGCGTTTCGTTCCTCTACAGCGGTCCTGCACAGGAGCTGATAGAGGCTCTGCAG
>CABRSG010000169.1 GCA_902473545.1 uncultured Lachnospiraceae bacterium
AAGTGGATCGGCGACCAGATCGCAGGTCTGGAGGCGGCAGGCGAGGTAGACCGCTTCATCTTCGGCTTCGAGGAGAGCTATGGCTATCTGGCAGGTCCGTATGTGCGCGACAAGGATGCAGTTATCGGTTCCATGCTTATCTGCGAGATGGCGGCGTACTACAGAAGCATCGGCAGTTCCTTAAAGCAGCGCATGGAAGAGATTTACAAAGAATACGGCCGTTATCTGAACAAGGTGGACAGCTTCGAGTTCCCGGGACTTACCGGCATGGACAAGATGGCCGGCATCATGCAGCAGCTTCGTGAGAATCCGCCGACGGATATCGCCGGTTACAAGGTAACGAAGGTTACGGACTACAAGAAACCGGAGGAGACAGGGCTTCCGGCAGCAAACGTGCTGATCTACGCACTGGAGGGCGGCGCAGCGGTAGTCGTTCGTCCATCCGGCACAGAGCCGAAGATCAAGACCTACTTCACCACGCTCGGCAAAGACCTTGCTGAGGCGCAGGCGCAGAAGGATCAGCTTGCCGAGGCGTTAAAGCCGCTGTTTTCATAGTACACACAAAACAGGCGTAACAAGGCGCTGCACGAAAGGTGCGGCGCCTTTTCGACGAAATAGGTGACAACGTACGCGTCTCTGCCGTGGACCGGTTATCAAAAATATTTGCGCTTCCCCGCTCTTTTGACAAATTATGCGCGCGATCCCGTGTATACTTAAAGGTGAGACTGCAGGTTCTGGGAGGCAATGAGATGGAAGAGTGGGAGAGAGCATCAGAAAAGGGACGGATCGAGCGCTGCGCGGAGTCGTTTCAGCGGCTTGCGGAGGTTTTTCAGTATCTTCCATCGCAGAAAGAGGAGCTGAGCGGGGACGATCTGGAGGAAATTTACGACACGGTACGGAGCAGAGTCTGCCGCACCTGCGGAAAATATGCGCAGTGCTGGGAAAAGAATGAGGAGAGGACCGCGCGGCTCGTCTACGATCTGCTGACGGCGGTGGCGGAGGACGGCGAAGAGAGCGGCGACTGCCCGGCAGCGGAGGAACGCTTCGCGCGCTATTGCGTGAAGGGCTATTCTTTTGCACAGGAACTGCGGGGCAGCTTCTGCCAGGCGCGCATCAATCTGATGTGGAGCAACCGGATGCTGGAAAACCGGGCGGCGGTGGCAAGGCAGCTCTCCGAGACGGCGCAGATCATACAGGAGATCGCCTGCACGGTTTACGAGGCTGACGACGCGGACAGCGAGCTGGAGCATAAGGTGAAAGCAAAGCTGCGGCTGCAGAATGTACGGGTGCAGAACCTGCGCATCGTAAAGAATAGCTGGGGACCGCCGGAGGTGGTGCTGACGGCAAAAACACCGCGCAGGCACTGCGTTTCGGTGAAGGCGATCGCCGATACGCTCTCAAAGGTGTGCGGCCGTCCGCTCGTGCCGGAGCGCAACAGCAGACTCACCCTTGGGGCGGAGCCTGCCACCCTTCATTTTGTGGAGGAGACAGGCTACTACATGCTCACTGGCTCGGCGATGAGGACCTGCGCGGGGCAGACGGCTTGCGGAGATAATTTTTCCGTACTGACGGGCAGCCACGGCCAGGTGATCCTTGGCATCTCGGACGGCATGGGAAGCGGTGTGCGCGCAAACAGGGAGAGCCAGACGGTCATCGAGCTTCTGGAACAGTTTATGGGAGCGGGATTCACTGCGGAGACGGCGGTGCGGATGATCAACTCCGCGATGGTGCTCCAGCGGGGGATGCAGCGGTTTTCCACACTTGACATTTGCGGCATAAACCTGTACAGTGGGCAGTGTGAATTTTTAAAGATCGGCGCAGCGACCACCTTTATCCGGCGCGCAGGCTGGGTGGAAACTGTCACCTCCACAAGCCTGCCGGTCGGCGTCTTCCAGGAGGTGGACTTTGAGCGTTCGCGCAAGCGCCTGGAGCACGGCGATCTGATCGTGATGGTATCGGACGGCGTGCTGGATGCGCTGCCGCAGGAGGAGCAGGAAGAGTTGATGAAATATCTCATTCTGAAGATAAATTCCGACAATCCGGCGGAGTTTGCAGAGCTTCTGATGGAGCAGGCGCTGTCCTTCACAAACGGCGATGCGAAGGACGATATGACCATTCTCGCGGGCGGTTTCTGGAAAAAGTAAGGAGAGTACGTATGCAGAAGGTATTTGCCTATATGGAGGAGCACGCTATGATCCATGCGGGCGATAAAGTGATAGCAGGCGTGTCGGGAGGCGCAGATTCCATGTGCCTGCTTTTTGTGCTGCTCGATTACAGGCGGCTGCTGCCCTTTTCCCTCACCGTGGCGCATGTGGAGCATGGCGTGCGCGGGCAGGAGAGCATCGGGGACGCCCGGTTTGTGGAGAAAATCTGCCGGGAGCATAAGATAGACTATCGCCTGGTTTCCTGCCAGGTGGTGGAAATAGCAAAGCGGGAGAAGCTTTCCGTGGAGGAAGCCGGGCGGCGGGCGCGCTACGAGGCGTTTGAACGCATCCGGGAAGAGATGGGGGCGGATAAGATCGCGGTGGCGCACAACCAGGACGATCAGGCAGAGACGGTGCTCTTTCAGATTGCACGCGGAAGCGGGCTGAGAGGCGCGGGCGGGATCCGTCCAGAGCCGTTACGGCGAGCTTCGTTTAAGTCCGGTGCGCGGCAATATGATTCGCCCGCTGCTTTGCTTAAGCCGCGCGGAGATCGAGGCGTACCTGCGCGGGCGTTCCCAAACGTGGCGTACGGATGCCACCAACAGCGGACTGGACTATGCGCGCAACCGCATCCGTCATCAGATCCTTCCGGTTTTCGAAAAAGAGATCAACAGCGCGAGCCGCGCGCATATCGCGGCGCTGGCGCAGGAGCTGCAGCACGTGCAGGCGTATATGGAGCAGGAGACGGAAAACTGCCTTTGCGCTCTGGCAGTGTTTTCTGAGGGGCTCTGCGTGAAAAGCCGGTTCTCCTGCAGGAATATGCGCTGCGCGAAAGTCTCAAAAGGGCGGGCTGCCCGTTAAAGGATATCGGACGCAGGCACATCGCGGATATCCAGGGGCTTCTCGCGGGACAGTCGGGGAGGCGCACGGAGCTTCCGGGCGGCTGGCAGGCGGAGCGCAGCTTTGATAAGCTGATTCTTGGGAAAAGGAGCAGCGATGCGGAGCCGTTTTCCTTTGCGGCGCGCGCAGAGGCGCCCGGAAGCTGCGAAACGCCGGAGGGCGTCTTTACCTTGCAGATTTTTCCAAATGAAAATAAAAATATTTTTCAAAATACATATACGAAATGGCTGGATTGTGATAAAATAGGCAATAATCTATTTATCCGCACGCGCAGACCGGGGGACTATATCGTCGTCAACCGGCAGGGCGGGAAAAAGAAATTGAAGGAATACCTTATCGAGGAGAGGATACCGGCAGCGCAGCGGGATCACGTTTTGCTGCTCGCCCAGGGGAGCGAGATTCTGTGGGTGATCGGACACCGCATCAGCGAGGCATACAAGGTATCTTCGGAGACAAAGAGAATTTTAGAGATACGGAGGATGGGAGAAAACGATGTCAGAGAAAATCAGCGTATTGATTCCGGAAGAGGAAGTCGACAAAAAGATTGAGGAACTGGGAAGAAAAATCAGCGAGGACTATGAGGGAAGGGCGGTGCATCTGATCTGCGTGCTCAAGGGCAGCATCTTTTTTACCTGCGAGCTGGCAAAGAGAATTACCGTTCCGGTAACGCTGGACTTTATGTCCTGCAGCAGCTATGGTTCGGACACGAAATCAAGCGGCGTGGTGAAGATTGTCAAGGATCTCGACGAGCCGCTGGAGGGAAAGCATGTCATCGTGATCGAGGATATCATTGATTCCGGCAGGACGTTAAGCTATCTGCTGGAGATCCTGCAGGCAAGAAAACCGGCGAGCCTTGCGCTCTGCACGCTGCTTGACAAGCCGGACCGCCGGGTGAAGGATGTGAAGGTGGATTACACCGGTTTTGAGATCGAGGATAAATTTGTCGTGGGTTACGGACTTGATTATGCGCAGCGCTACCGCAATTTGCCGTATGTGGGCGTTGTGGAGCTGTAAGGAAAGGAGACTATTTTTTGAACAGAAGTACAAGAGGTATTGGCGTTTATTTGATTGCTCTGGTGCTGGTCGTGCTGCTCCTGTTTGGGATGCGCGGCGGAGTGACGATGGAGGAAAAATGCAGTTACAGTGAATTTGTGCAGGCGCTGGAGGCGGGCACGGTTGCGGCGGCGGATCTTCGCCAGAACACGGAAGTGCCGACCGGCGAGGTCGTGCTTACTATGAGCGACGGCAGCATAAAGCAGGTGTATGTGACGGATGTGAGAGAGGCGGAAGAACTGCTCCGTCAGTATAAGGTGTCCTACGACACCTGCGATGTCCCGACGGACAGCTCGTTTCTCACGAGCATCATTCCAGTGCTGATGATGGGTATTATCCTGGTGGTATTTATCATCATGATGAACCGGCAGTCGGGCGGCGGAAATAAGATGATGAATTTCGGCAAGAGCCGCGCCACGCTGGTCATGCCGGATGCAAAAAAGGTGACCTTTAAGGACGTCGCCGGGCTGCAGGAGGAAAAAGAGGACCTGCAGGAGCTGGTGGATTTCTTAAAGGATCCGCAGAAATACACGAAGATGGGCGCGCGCATTCCAAAGGGCGTGATCCTGGTTGGCTCTCCCGGTACCGGAAAGACGCTGCTCGCAAAGGCGGTGGCGGGCGAGGCCGGCGTGCCGTTTTTCTCCATTGCGGGCAGCGAGTTTGTGGAGATGTTTGTGGGGCAGGGCGCCGCACGCGTGCGCGATTTGTTTAAGCAGGCCAAGGAAAAGGCCCCGTGCATTGTGTTTATTGACGAGATCGACACCATTGGCAAAAAACGCGATGGCGCGGGCATTGGCGGCAACGATGAGAGGGAGCAGACGCTGAACCAGCTTTTGAGCGAGATGGACGGCTTTGACGGCACCACGGGCATCATCATTCTGGCGGCCACAAACCGCCCCGAAACGCTGGACGCGGCGCTGCTGCGCCCGGGCCGCTTTGACCGGCGCATCCCGGTGGAACTGCCGGATTTGAAGGGCCGCGAGGCCATTTTGAAGGTGCACGCCAAAAATGTGATGATGGCGGATAACGTGGATTTTCTTGCCGTGGCGCGCGCCACGGCGGGCTCTTCCGGCGCAGACCTTGCCAACCTGATCAACGAGGCGGCGCTGCGCGCGGTAAAGCACAGCCGCCGCATTGTTACGCAGGAAGACCTGACCGAATCGGTGGATGTGGTGCTGGCCGGTTACGAGCGGAAAAACGCCATCCTCACGCCGCATGAAAAAGAAATTGTGGCGTATCACGAGGTGGGCCACGCCCTGGTGGCGGCCAAACAGAGCAATTCGGCGCCTGTCACCAAAATCACCATCGTGCCGCGCACTTCCGGCGCGCTGGGCTATACCATGCAGACGCCGGAGACAGATCAGGTGCTGCTTTCCAAGGAAGAGGCGCTGGCCAAAATTGCCACCCTCACCGGCGGG
>CABRSG010000170.1 GCA_902473545.1 uncultured Lachnospiraceae bacterium
CCCGACAGCCCGACGCCTGGGAATGATCACGCCGTGCGCACCCGCAAGGTTCGCGGTACGGATGATTGCACCCAGATTGTGCGGATCCTCGATGCCGTCCAGCAGAAACAGAAACGGCGGTTCACCCTTTTCCTCTGCGCTTTTCAGAATATCGTCCACCTCCGCGTACTCATACGCAGCAGCGTAGGCAATCACTCCCTGATGCCTGCCCGTCTCGCTCATCTGGTCAAGACGCTCTTTTGCGACAAATTGCAGAAGGGTGTCATGCTTTTTCGCCTCCCGGATAATCGTGCGCACCGGACCGTCCTGACAGCCGTCCAGCACGAACAGCTTGTCAATCGGCTTGCCGGAACGAAACGCTTCGATCACCGCATTTCTTCCCTCTATTGTCAGTTCTTCATATCTCATATGGTTCCCTCACTGTGTGTCATTTCCGTGATATTTCAGGCAGCTCCGCCATCAGTCTCCGTAAAGCTTACAGCAGACTGCTCCGCCTCTCATCTCCGCAATATTCCAGGCAGACTGCCACGCCGCTAATCTGCACCGTTGTCCGGACAGATTTCCGGACCGCCCTTTTCTGTCTGCAGTCCGACCTGCATAAGATCGACAATCCGCGTCATATCTTTTTTCAGATACAGGTAGCCCATCAGTGCCTCCAGCCCGGTCGCCTTGTGGTAATCGGAATGGGTGGCGTTTTTTGCCTTGGTGTGCGGCTTTGCGTTGTGCCCGCGCCGATAAACGGCGATCTCCTCCTCTGTGAGAAGCGGCATGATTTTTTCGATCATCGCCGCCTGCGCAGACGCCTTTACCAAAAGGCTCGCCTGCCGGTGAAGCTTCTGCACCTGGCAGTTTTTCTGACGCACAAGCATCGTGCGGATGATCAAATCAAAAATATCATCCCCGATATACGCCAGCACCAACGGAGAATACTCCCGAAGGTCGGCCTCCGGGAGATTTAATTTTTCGTCAAGGTAAGCAAGGAAATCTACGCTCTCTCCCATTTTACACCTTCTCTGGTATCCTTTAAGATAATGCCCTTGCCGAGCAGAATATCGCGGATCTCATCGGCGCGCGCGAAATTCTTTGCTTTTCTCGCCGCCTGGCGCTCCTCGATCATCGCCTCGATATCTGCATCCAGCATTTCTTCTTTTCTCTCAACGATCAGACCAAGGATGTCGGAAAGCTCCACGATTTTATCCTTCACCGTCTCCGCAAACGCTTTCGAGCTGTCTGCCGTCACGTTGGTGTTTGCAAATTTCACCAGCTCAAAGATTGCCGAAACCGCGTCCGCTGTGTTGAAATCATCATCCATTGCCTCGTCAAACTTATTTTCATACTCCGCAAGCGCCTTCAGAGTCTCCGCCTCAGCTTCGCCAAGCTGCTCTGACGCCGCCTTGCCCGCAAGGAATTTCAGATTTTCGACCGCATTAACGATACGCTCCAGACCGTTTTTGGATGCTTCCATCAACTCCGCGCTGAAATTGAGCGGGCTGCGGTAATGCGCACTCAGCATAAAGAAGCGCAGCACCTGCAGATCATATTTCTCGCTAATCTCGCGCACGGTGAAGAAGTTTCCCAGAGATTTGGACATCTTGCGGTTGTCAATATTCAAAAAACCATTGTGCATCCAGTAACGCGCAAAAATTTTGCCGTTGCAGCATTCGCTCTGTGCAATCTCGTTTTCATGATGCGGAAAGATCAGATCCTCGCCGCCCGCATGGATGTCGATCTCTTCGCCGAGGTATTTCTTTGACATCACGGAGCACTCGATATGCCAGCCCGGACGTCCCTGGCACCACGGAGACTCCCAGTATGGCTCTCCTTCTTTTTTCGGCTTCCAAAGTACGAAATCCAGCGGATCCTCCTTCTGTTCTTCGCCGGAAACGAGCAGAGAGCGGTTGCCCCCGCGCAGGTCGTCCAGATTTTTATGTGACAATTTTCCGTATTCTTTGAATTTACGCGTACGGAAATAAACCGTGCCGTCCGCCGCCGGATAAGCATAGTCCTTCTCGATCAGATTAGAAATCATCTCGATCATCCCGTCGATCTCCTGTGTCGCAAGCGGATGCGTGGTGGCAGGCTTTACGTTCATGCCCTCCATGTCCTTCTTGCACTCCGCAATGTAGCGCTGGGAGATCTCATCCGCCGTGACGCCCTCCTCCATTGCCTTCTTGATAATTTTGTCATCCACATCCGTGAAATTCGACACGAAGTTTACGTCGTAGCCCTTGTGCTCCATGTAACGGCGCACCGTGTCGAACACGATCATCGGGCGCGCGTTGCCGATATGGATAAAGTTGTAGACCGTCGGTCCGCAGACATACATGCTCACCTTCCCCGGCACCAGCGGCACAAATTCTTCTTTTTGCTTTGAAAGCGTGTTATATATTTTCATAATGCAAGCTCCATTTTGTAAATAAATTTTCCCGTTGTCTTCCCTAGTGTATTAAATTTTTCCGGTTTTGTCAACCGGAAGCGGCATAGCGAAATCTATCTATAGTAAACACCCTGCAAGTATAAACAGTACCAATATAATCTAACAGCATTCACTAGCAATTTTTTTAAATAATTAGAGACGTAAGTTAATCAACAGCTAATCCGCTCACTTTTTCCAACTTATCTGAAATAGTCAATACATCTTTGCTAATTTCCTCATTATCCCGTAAACAATTCATAGCATACCTTATTCATTATATTATGGGTTCGACATCACCTTCTGTTTAGGAAATCAATTATTTTTAACATTATCGCCAATAATATTCTTCTTCAACACTTCTATCGTTTCTTTATTCTTTTTAAGAATCTCAAGCTGTCGATACGCCTTTTCTCTCAATATTTTCAATCTTTCAATTTTAGGAACTTCCTGTCTTATCAAATCAGCGTTAGTATCTTCCAGATTGATAAGTACCACCAATTCTTCTGCTGAAGCAAAATCTCTGATATTAGGCGTTTTGCCGCTTATTCCTTTTTCATTTCTCCACTGCGCTGCTGTTTTTCCAAACAAAGCCATGTTAAGAATATCTGCCTCTGAAGCATATGTATAAGCCATTTCCTGCGGAGATAATGTCGGTGTTATCAGAAATTCCTTTACTGCATCTGTATGGATACGATAATTTATTTTTGAAAGTTCTCTCTTTGCATCCCAACCTATCGCAAGCCGATTTGCTTCATCTTTCTTTAATCTCTGGTAATCCTTAATAATGTAGAGCTTAAATTCTGGCGAAATCCAAGACGCGAATTCAAAAGCTATATCTGTATGAGCATAAGTACCGCCATATCGTCCTGATTTTGATACGATACCGATTGCATCCGTTGCTTTTATCCATTGCTGTGGTGTCAATGTAAACGCATTATCTCCCGACTCCGCTTTAAACCTATCGAATTCGATAGGTTTAAAATTGGGATTGTGAATCTGTTCCCACAACCCCAAGAATGAGATCGTGGAATGATTCCGCATCCAGTTCGCAACCACGATAAACGCATTATCTGGATTTTTATACTTAGCAATGTCTGTTATAGATATGTAGGCTTCTTCGTTTACGACATCACCCATCACTCTTATCTCTGTTCCATTGGCGTCTATTTTCATATTTTTCATAAAGTCTTTAAAATCTCCTCTCCAGTATGGTTTTCTTATTATAATCTGCAGACCATTATATATTCTTCTTCGTTTTGATCTTAATTATACAGGGAAATATGAACAATTTCAATTCCCGCGCCAGCTTAAAGCGCAATGCCGCCTGCGCCATACCGTTTATTGTCCGCTCCGTTCACAGTAATCCATACCGGACTAAAAACCGTCCACTGGACGTTTTTGTCGTATGCATGGCAACACAGACAGTTCAGCCAGACTGCCCTGTTATCTACAAAAATCCCATCACAAAGCGATGAGATTTTTGCACTCTTGTATCATTTTCTTACGGTCTTTGCAGCGAGCACAAAGACCTGTCTGAGCTGTTACGACACAGACTGTCTGCTTACACAAGCTCATTAAAATACAGCGGATGCAGCGGCTTTATCCGCGCCGCCTCCAATACCGGATGCGAACGAATGCCAAAGAGCGCGTCCGTCAGCTCCTGTATCGTCATTTCCAGACAGGGCAGATTCTGAAACTGCCGGTTCATCGCTTCACCAGAAATCACAGACTGCTCTGGCACCGCCTCGCCGGAACCGGGCTTTTCTGCCCGCTCCAGCCTGCCGCCGCATTCGGAAATCTCCAGATAAAACCAGCCGTTGTTCTGCGGTATCCATTTATCTTCTATATGAAGAAAGCACGAAAAGGTCTCTTCTGCGCAGAGTATCTCCGCAAGGGCGTACAGGTTTGTAATGCGCACCATCGTCATCGGGCGCCAGGAAAATTCCCGGTTGGCAACGCCCTCGATCACCGTGCCCGGAAGCAGCCCGCTCACCTTCACAGGAAGCGTATCTTTGAAGTGTTCCGTCACTGCCCGGAGCGCCTGCGCATACAGGAGCGGATCTTCCGTATCCAATACCAGCTCCCAGACTTCTGCCGCATCCTCCAGACCGGTAAAACACCAGCCAAGCAGACGCAGATTGGAACCGGAAAACATCCCGCTATTTTCCCCGTATTGTTCCCGTCCGTTCCCGCCGCACGCCTCACCGCACATCTCCTCCGGCTCTTCTTCTGTGTAGAACAAAAGAATCCCGCCGTTGACCGCCTCCTGCTCCTTCCAGATTCTCTCGTAGTATGCTGCATCGCGCTTCGTATACACCACGCCTTTTTCCGAAAGTACGTGCTCCGAAAACTCCGCCAGTTCCGCCAGACAGGAATACTCTGCGCGCCTGCAGATAATTCCGACACTGTCATGTACTTTCTGCCCGCACCGGATTCCAGCGCCGGAGACTGCCCGTCCATATGCCGTTGCGCCCGGCTCTTCTACCGATGCTGCGCGCACTTCCGTTTCTTCCGTTTTCTGCCGCACCGGGCCAAACACACTCCCAAGCGTCAGTATATTTTGATAATAGACCGTCCGGAATCCAAACGGCAGATAAATTTTTTCCGACGCCGGCATCAGATAAACAAACGGCTCGCCCTCCCTGAAGCTATCCGCAAACGCCTCCAGCAGCAGCTTCTTCATGCGCCCCTGGTGCCGATACTCTTCTTTTGTTGCAACAGCTACAATGTAGGAGCTGTCCGCCTGTATATCTCCCACACAGATTCGGTAGGGATTGCGGTGCAGCATAGAGACCGCCTGTCCGTTTTCCCAATCCGTGTAGATTTTATTGTGATCTGCCACATATGCATCATAATAATCCAGAAACTGCTGCGTGTCCTCCTCAAAAACCATCTCCCACAGGGCACGGCTCGCACTTTTCACTTTTTGCGTATTCTGCACACCAGATATCCCATCCATCTTCTGCGAACTATCTATATCAGACACTTTGCCCGCCTTCTGCCCGTTATGCATATCAGACACCCTTTCCTCCTTCTGCCCGCTATGCATATCAGACACCCTTTCCTCCTTCTGCCCGCTATGCATATCAGACACCCT
>CABRSG010000171.1 GCA_902473545.1 uncultured Lachnospiraceae bacterium
CGCAATTTAACATTTATTGTCATTTCTTTTCTTCTTTTGAAAATTTACCGTGTTAAACAATAAATAATGATTGCTTGTTGAACCTCCAACAGATATTTCTTAAATTCATATCCGAAAAAAACCATATCAGCCCAGTTATTCAGATATCCGCACACATCCCTTATGTCTTCTTTTTTGTCCAGGGTCTCTACCGGAAAGAGTATTGACTGCCCGCCTAATAAATAAATTCCCTTGTCCGGATACTGGAATCAGGGAAAAATAAAATGACACTTTTGTCTTTTAGCATACATTGATGTTTTCCCTCTCTGATTTGTTCGAAAAACATATTGACAAACACCTGTTCTGATTATATAATCAAGCTATCGAACACAGGTTCTGATTTTGCTAAAGGGGAAAGGTGAGGGAGATACTTATGAGCAGAACAAGAAAAGAGAGAATACTTCAGAAACGCCGGATTCAGAGAAACAGAAGAATAGCATCCATTTGCGCGATGGTGGTTCTTTCACTTTCCGTGTCCATCCTGTTTCATAATTTCAGTGCGCTGGCGGAGCGACCGCAGACCTATAAATATTATACAGAGGTCCGCGTGGAGTGCGGTGACACGCTGTGGGACATCGCAGCGGAGCATATTACGGAAGAATACCGGAGTATCAACGAATATATCCGTGAGATAAAGGAAATTAACCATCTGGGGGCAACTCTGCAATACGGGCAGGTTCTGACGATTCCATATTACTCGGATGTGAAAAAGTAGGCGTGATTTGTCGATCCCAATCCGTTTTGACGGCGATTGAATGAAATGGATTGGGATTGACAATCGGAGTGTAGATGTGGTATTTTATAGATATGAATAGATCTATACGACAAACCATAGTTTTTCCAATAGATTATTGCGAAAGTTTCCATCATTTACCGCAAAAGGCTTATTTTTGAAAGGAACCATAAATATGGACAAAAACCAGCTTACGTATCATGAACAGGTTAAAATAGACAATACTTTGCGTATGCGTGAAATTTTAAAAACGATGCCGGGCTTTGCCAGGGATTATTTTCGCGCCATTGAGCCGACCACATCCACACGCACCAGAATTTCCTATGCATATGATGTCCGTGTATTCTTTCAGTTTTTGCTGGAGGAAAATCCGGCTTTGCGCGGTAAGGAAATGACGGATATTTCGTTGGATATTCTCGATAAGATCAAACCGGTCGATATCGAGGAATATCTGGAGTATTTAAAGGTTTACCAGTCTGAGGACGGTCTGAAAACTAACGGGGAACGTGCGTTAAAGCGAAAAATGGTGGCTCTGCGCGGGTTTTACGCATACTTTTTTAAGCGTGAAATGATAAAGACGAACCCGACGGTGCTCGTGGATATGCCGAAAATCCATGACAAAGCGATCGTGCGCCTGGATTCGGACGAAACGGCTTCACTTCTTGACTATATCGAGCATGCAGGCGATTCACTGTCCGGTCAGAAAAAAGCTTACTGGGAAAAAACAAAGCTGCGGGATCTCGCTCTTGTCACCCTGCTTCTCGGAACCGGCATCCGTGTGTCTGAGTGCGTCGGTCTGGATATCGGCGACATCGACTTTAAAAATAACGGCATCAAGGTTATCCGCAAAGGCGGCAATGAAATGGTTGTCTATTTCGGTGATGAGGTTGAAAAGGCTCTGCGGGATTATCTGGAGGAACGTCTGGGCATCACGCCGGTTGCAGGCAATGAAAATGCGTTGTTTCTCTCCACGCAGCGGAAACGGATCGGCGTGCAGGCAGTTGAAAATCTCGTGAAGAAATATGCGCGTGAAATCACCACTACAAAAAAAATTACGCCGCACAAGCTTCGCAGTACCTACGGCACCAGTCTGTATCAGGAAACAAACGATATCTACCTTGTGGCGGATGTCCTCGGACACAAAGACGTAAATACCACGAAAAAGCATTATGCGGCGATGGATGACGCCCGCAGGCGAAGCGCTGCTTCTGCTGTGCATCTGCGAGAACCATAGACATAATTATGTTATGTAAACTTATAAGCTTTTTGACAGCGGAACCGGATACTAAGCGCCATAGATTTCATGCGTTTGTACGGTTCCGCTGCAATTTGCAGACTAATTTTCCAGAATAATCGTAAACGGTCCGTCATTTACCAGCGCCACCTTCATATCAGCTCCGAAGGAGCCGGTTTCTACGATCGGTACTTGCCTGCGGCATTCCGCTACGACATAATCATACAGCTCTTCTGCCATCTTCGGCTCTCCTGCCTCGATAAAACTTGGTCGGTTGCCCTTTTTGCAGTTTGCATAAAGGGTGAACTGAGATACCAGCAGAAGGCTTCCATTCACATCCTTTAAGGAGAGGTTTGTTTTTCCGTTTTCATCCTCAAAAATACGAAGCCCGATCATTTTTTTGATCAGGGCGTCGGCATTCTCGCGGGTATCCTCTCTTCCGGCACCGATCAGCACCAGAAAGCCCTTTCGGATCGCACCGATCACCTGTCCGTCGACAGTCACGGAGCATTCCGTTACGCGTTGAATTACAAATTTCATTTATTTCATGTCCTTTTCTTGTCTGAACAGATATGTTACTACTTTGCGTTAAGCGCTTCGCGCTCTTCAATAAACTGGCGCAGAATCTCTACCGTACCGTCAATGCCGAGAATACTGCTGTTGATGCAGAGGTCGTAGCTTGCAATATCGCCCCAGCGTTTATTTGTATAATAATTATAATAGCTTGCGCGCTGTTTATCGGTTTTTGTGATGACGTCCTTCGCCTTCGCGTCGGTAAAATTGTATTTATCTGCAATTCTGCGGATACGTTTATCCATACTGCCGTAGATAAATACGGAAATGCGGTTCGGATAGTCGTCCAGCGCATAGTCTGCGCAGCGTCCAACCATCACGCAGGAACCCTCGTCCGCAATTTTCTTGATTGCATTGAACTGTGCAAGAAATACCTTGTGGTTGATCGGCATCCCCGAAAGTGCGGCTGACGCGTAACCCATGGAATAGGTGTCCATAACAAGAGAATACAAAAAGCTGTTTGTCGGTTTCTCGTCGTGATTTTCAAATAATTCCTGGCAGATGCCGCTCTCCTTTGCAGCACGATCCAGAAGCTCATTGTCGTAGCATTTTATACCAAGGCGCCCGGCGAGCTTCTGCCCGATTTCTCTTCCGCCGCTGCCATATTGTCTTCCGATTGTGATAACTGATTTACATGCCATAAAAATTCTCCTTTCTTTACGCGAACAGGCGCCTTTGCGCCGTCGTGTAATTCCAAAACTAGTACTTGGCTATATTATACAACTAAATATAGAAAATGTACACAAGTTTTATGAAAAATTACTTTCTTGTTCCGGCGCGCAATTTTACAAGAAGCTCCTCAAAATACGGCGGCAGCGGCGCAGAAAATTCCATATACTCACCGGTACGCGGATGGACAAAGCCGATTACCTGCGCGTGCAAAGTCTGTCCCTGCAGACCGGGAACCGGGCATTTCACCGGTCCGTACACGTCGTCTCCAAGGATGGGATGATGAATGCTGCTCATGTGAACGCGGATCTGGTGCGTCCTGCCGGTTTCCAGCACGCATTCAATATAAGTAAACTTCCCGAATTGCTCCAGCACATAGTAATGTGTGACGGCAGGCTTACCGTTTTTCTCAATCACCGCCATTTTCTTGCGCTCTGTCGGATGGCGTCCGATGGGTGCGTCCACAATGCCGTCCGCTATCACATTGCCGTGCACGATCGCACGGTATCGGCGGGTAATGGAGTGCTCTTTAAGCTGTGCGGCGATCGCATTGTGTGCAAGATCGTTTTTGCAGACGATCAGCGAGCCGGTCGTGTTCTGGTCAATGCGGTGGACGATGCCGGGGCGCAGCACGCCGTTGATGCCGGAGAGCTGGTCGCGGCAGTGATACATCAGCGCGTTTACAAGCGTCTGGCTGTAATGCCCGGCGCTCGGATGGACGACCATCCCTTTCGGCTTGTTGACGATCAGCAGATCATCGTCCTCGTAGAGAATATCAAGCGGGATGTCCTCCGCCAGAATATCCGGTTCTGTCTGTACAGGAATATTCACGCAGATGACGTCCCCGGCGGCAACCTTATAGCTTGCTTTTACCGGGACACCGTCCACGGATACACGCTCTTCTTTTAATAATTTCTGCAAAAAAGAACGGGAGCCGGATAGCCTGTCGGAAAGATATTTATCAATCCGCACGGAGGCAGCATCCGGTTCCACGGTCAGGATTTGCTGTTCATCCATGAAAAATCCTCATTTCGGTAAATAATCAATAAAAACATAAGAGATATGGTGACGTAACAGTCCGCCACATTAAATACCGGAAAATTGATAAGGCTGAAATAGAAAAAATCAACCACATAGCCGCGGAAAAGTCGGTCGATCGCATTCCCGAACGCACCGGCAAGGAACACCGCGCTCAGTATCCGGAAAGCGCGGTATTTCGGTTCAAACGGCATTTTATGCCAGAGAAACGCCACGGCGCCGGACATCAGCAGTGTGAAAAGCAGGAACAGCCAGAGCATACCGTCGAGCATTCCCCATGCCATGCCGGTGTTTTCCAGATAAGAAAACTGAAAGACGCCGGGGATCAGAATCATATCCGCCGTCCCCTTCAGATACCGGACGGCAAGGTATTTGGTAAGCTGATCTGCGGCAAGCAGCACAAGAAACAGACCAAAAGCCGCAGAAACCTGTGATTTTTTTTCATCCTGCAATTTTCTCATCAGTCGTTCGTCTCCGTGTACAGAATAAAGTTCACAGCTTCCAGAATCTCCTCGTCGGTCACGGTAGTATCAATAAAAGCTTTCCCGATTTTCTTTAAAAGAACAAATTTTACGCTGCCCTGATCCATTTTTTTATCGGATTTTGTGATGGTAAGGATCTCCTGCGGGTCAATATCCTCCACGGAGAACATCAGGTCAAAGCCGACGTTCATATCGCGTATCTCATAAAATTCCTCGGTAGAAAGCAGCCCGCGCTTAAAGGAAATATAGGCGGCGGCAACACATCCGAGCGCCACACACTGTCCATGGAGCAGATTGGGAGATTTCACCTTTTCGATCGCGTGGCCGATGGTGTGTCCGAAATTTAAGAGCGCGCGCTCTCCTTTTTCGGTCGGGTCCTTCTCAACAACGGAGCGCTTGATCTTACAGCTCTCCATCACCATCTCCCGCAGCGTATCCGCGTCGCGCTCTGCGATCTCACTGATATGTTCAATCAGCCAGGTATAGTAATTTGCACTGCGGATCAGCCCATGCTTTAAGACCTCGCCCATGCCGCATGCAAACTGCTCCTCCGAGAGCGTGGAAAGCGTATGTGCGTTCATATAGACGAGCGACGGCTGATGGAACGCGCCCACCATGTTTTTGTAGCTGTCGAAATCGACGCCGGTCTTGCCGCCAATGCTGCTGTCCACCTGCGCGAGCAGGGTGGTCGGCACCTGAACGCAGGAAATCCCGCG
>CABRSG010000172.1 GCA_902473545.1 uncultured Lachnospiraceae bacterium
CGCTTTTACCGCACGGATAAATCACGAAACCGCGCAAGCGGCGGTTTCGGTCTGGGACTTGCCATTGCAAAATCCATTACGGAAAAGCATGGCGGTGAGATTTTTGTTGCCTGCCATGAAGGGTGGACAACCTTTTCTGTAAAACTGCCTGTTTCGGATCCCCAGTAGGACAGCCGGATCGGGCTTACAGCCTGCTCCGGTTCTTTTTTTAAGTTACATGTTACATACGGATTGCATTTCTTATCCCTTGCAGACATCCACCCAGCCACAGCAGCGGGAGTATTTCTCCAGCTCCGCCGGTGTCAGCTCAACGGCACTGTGCGCGTCTCCGCCTGCCGGATATACGACCTCAAAGCGTTTCAGCGATACATCCATGTATACCGGGACATGCTCTTTGATCGCAAACGGGCAGACGCCGCCCGGAGCATGGCCGATATACTGCTCAACCAGATCCCCCGGGATCATCTTTGCTTTCTGGTGAAATTGCTCCTTGAATTTTTTATTGTCTACCTTGACGTCTCCTGCTGTGATAATCAGAATAGCTTCCTCTCCCAGAAGAAAAGACATTGTTTTTGCAATCCTTGCCGGTTCACAGCCAAGCGCCTGCGCCGCCAGCTCTACCGTGGCGCTGGATTCATGCAATATCTTCAGTCTGTCCAGAATGCCTTCCTTTTCCAGATAAGCCTGTACTCTTTCCAGTGACATTTTTCATCCTCCTCCAAAACTTATTCGCTATCATTATTCTCAGCGTCTGCGGTCTGTTCTACGCCGTTCCCTAACAACAAAAAGAGGTACTTTTTCAAGTACCTCTTAACTGGGCTACAAGGATTCGAACCTTGAAATGACGGAGTCAGAGTCCGTTGCCTTACCGTTTGGCGATAGCCCAATGTCACAACACGATGTATTATAGAACAGCTTTTCAAAAAAAGCAAGTACTTTTTTTCATTTTTTTAAATTTTTTTTCAAATGCATGTCCAATCTCTCTGATTTGTGCTATAATAAGCAAGATAAGCCGCAGGCTCCGGCGTTGCGGCATATACACTATGTATAAAAGACAGGAGAAACGATCATGAGTACAATGAACATCAGTCTTCTGACTGACCTCTATGAGCTGACCATGATGCAGGGCTATTTTAAGAGCCACACAAATGAAACCGTTGTTTTTGATATGTTTTACCGCCGCAATCCGAGCGATGGCGGTTACGCGATTGCCGCCGGGCTGGAGCAGGTGATCGAATATATCAAAAGCCTGCGCTTCTCGGGGGAAGATATTGCTTATCTGAGAGGGCTGCATATCTTTGACGCAGATTTTCTGGATTACCTCAGCACCTTCCGCTTTAGCGGCGATATCTACGCTATCCCGGAGGGCACCGTTGTTTTCCCGCGCGAGCCGCTGATCAAGGTGATTGCGCCGATCATGGAAGCGCAGCTTGTGGAAACCGCTATCCTGACGATCATCAACCACCAGTGCCTTATCGCAACAAAGGCATCCCGCGTGGTTTATGCCGCGCAGGGCGACGGCATCATGGAATTCGGACTGCGCCGCGCGCAGGGACCGGACGCCGGTGTGTACGGTGCGCGCGCTGCGATGATCGGCGGATGTATCGGAACCTCCAATGTGCTTGCCGGACAGCTTTTCGACGTCCCGGTAAAGGGTACGCATGCACATAGCTGGATCATGAGTTTCCCGGATGAATATACTGCTTTTAAGACCTATGCAGACCTCTACCCGAACGCCTGCTGTCTGCTGGTTGACACCTACGACACCTTAAAATCCGGCGTTCCGAACGCCATCCGCGTTTTCCAGGAAATGCGTGATTCTGGTCTTACGCTGCAAAATTACGGCATCCGCCTCGACAGCGGCGACCTTGCCTACCTTTCAAAAAAAGCGCGTAAAATGTTGGATGCAGCCGGATTTACTGATGCGTTCATCTCCGCTTCCAGCGACCTGGACGAGTATCTGATCGACAGCTTAAAAGCACAGGGCTGCCGCATCACCTCCTGGGGCGTCGGCACAAATCTGATCACCTCCAAGGACTGCCCGTCCTTCGGCGGCGTGTACAAGCTGGCTGCGATCCAGGATGAAAACGGTAAGTTCCTTCCGAAGATCAAACTCTCAGACAATACGGAAAAGATTACCAATCCCGGCAACAAGACCATCTACCGCATTTACGAAAAAGAAGCGTACAAAGTGAAAGCTGATCTGATCACTCTTGCGGACGAAACCTTCGACGAGTCCGAGGATCTGGTAATCTTCGACCCGATCGAGACCTGGAAGCATACCCGTCTGAAAGCAGGTACCTACACTATGCGCGAGCTGCTGGTGCCGGTATTTAAAAACGGCGAGTGCGTCTACACCTCCCCGAGCGTTATGGAAATCCGTGACATCTGCTTTAAAGAACTGGATACCCTCTGGGATGAGACGCGCCGTCTGGTTAATCCGCACGAAATGTATGTCGACCTTTCCGATAAGCTCTATGAAGCGAAAAAGAACCTGCTTCGTGAAATGAGCAAAGATATCTGATATACACTAACGGCTCCGTTAGTGTATCAGAGAGCCAGTTGGCTCAGTCTATGCTTCCATCTGTTTTCCCATGAAGTTCGCCGCGCATCTTGCGACCACCTGCTCGGTTTCACCCATGGTTACTTTATCGCTTTTTCCGACCATCACAACGGCGCCAATCGCGTCTCCCTCGCAGATAATCGGGCTGATGACCTGCGGGCGCTTTTCCTCGCTGCTGTCGAAGATTTCAATGTACTCCCGGTCGGACATATTGTAGAGCACGTTTTCGCGCTCTCCGATCAGACTTTCCAGCGAGCCGCTGATGGGGCGTCCCACATACTCGCGCTTTAATCCGCCCGCCGCCGCAATGATCTGGTCTTTATCGGTAATGCAGATACTGTGCCCCGTCGTCTGCGCCAGTGACTCGGCATATTCCTTTGCAAAGCTGCCAAGCTCGCCGATCGGGGAATATTTTTTCAGGATGATTTCCCCCTCCCGATCGGTAAAAATTTCCAGCGGATCGGATTCCCGGATCCTTAGCGTTTTTCTGATTTCCTTTGGAATGACCACCCTTCCGAGGTCGTCAATCCTGCGGACAATTCCTGTAGCTTTCATATATCTTCCTCCATTGCCATGCGTCTGTGTCTATATTGGTCATGGAGTTAGTATGTGGAAATGCCGCCGATTTATGCACGCTGTTTTTCAAAGCCCCTGTTGTTTGCGGCGGATCTTTGATGTACTGTAAGCTCCATCCCGAACGTTACGCCGTTTTCCATGTTTTCGGCGCCGCAGCGTCCCCCGTGCTGCTCAACGATTTTTTTCACCATGTAAAGCCCAAGCCCGGCGTTGCTGAGCTTAAGATCCTTTTTATAGTTTTCCCGTCCGCTCTTGTAAAAGCTCTGCCAGATGCGCTCCATATCCTCTGCCGGGATCTGCGGTCCTTCGTTGTAAATCTCAATGCGCACAGAGCTGTGTTTTTTGAAGAGTCCCACGCGCATCCATTTTCCCTGCGCGGTGTGCTGGAAAGCGTTCATCATATAATTATTAACCGCCTGCTCCAGATACATACGGTTTGCAAAAACAATGCAGTTCTTCTCCAGCTCGCACTGCAGCTTTATCTTATTTTTCTTGAAAAGCGCGTCGTACTTGAGCATCATATAATCCATCATATCGGAGAGATTTACTTCACTCATTTCCATCTCTTCCATATGATGATCCATAACCGTGATATCTAAAAGATTCCCTACCAGGTCCGTCATTTTATCAATTTCCTCTCGGATAGAAGAAAAATAGTATTCCCGGTCGATCTCGCTGCCCATGCACTGCAGCATCTCCACCTGCCCGGAGATCACTGCCAGCGGCGTCTTCAGCTCATGTGAAATGTTCGCGACAAATTCCTTCTGCGCCTCGTCAATGCTTCCAAAGCCTCCGTCCGCACCCTCTCCATGTTCGCCCGCCGCACGCTCGTTTTCCTGTCCGGCCATTGCTCCTTCCGGCACAAGCGCCAGCCTCTGCCGCATCTTTTTCTGCAGCAGAGACCACCCCGCCCAGATCAAAAGAAGCGCCATTGTCAGATACATGACCGTATAATTAATCATCTCATGTACCTGATGAATCTCACATCGGATAAACACATAATACGTCTTTCCGTCTGCGTGCAGGAGCGCACGCAAACGGATCACACAGAACGAATTATATTCCCGTGCAGTCAGCGTCGGTTCCTCCCGGAACTCATCTGCACGCGACCTCACATAGCGCTCTATCTGCTGATCGACCGACTGACTTTTATTCGTATAAACAAGCGCAAAATTCTCATCCGTGATCAGAAACTCCAGCTTATCTGCATAAAAGCTCTGCAGAATAGTCGTTTCCTCTTCATCCAGCATCGCCAGATTCATCACGCTGATTTCCTTATACGCCTTCTTAAGCACCTGCATTTTCATACGTGTGTAAAGAGGGTACGCAAAAAAAGCATAGAGCATTATCACAACTGCCGCTGCCAGCAGCAAAAGAAATCCCGGATTTTGCCGGAGCCTTTGTTCTCTGTTATTCCTCATAACCGCCTTCTCCGAATAAATAGCCTACTCCATAAACGGATTTAATATACGTGCATTCCTCTGTCAGCTTTTTACGGAGCTGCTTCACCAGCGTGTCCACCGTGCGGATGTCCCCGACGTAATCGTAGCCCCAGACCGCGTCGAGAATTTTATTGCGCGCGAGTACAATTCCGCTGTTCTCAATAAAATAAACCAGCAGCTCATATTCTTTGCGGGTCGTCTCGATATAATTGCCCTTCCAGTAAACCTTCTGCGCTTCAACATTTATGCTGATATCCTGGTATTCCAGAACCTTCGCCAGCTTTCCGGAACGTTTTAAAACCGCTTCTATGTGCAGCTTTACCAGCTCCAGCGTGTACGGCTTTGTAATGTAATCGTCCGCACCCTTCTCAAAGCCGCTCATCTGATCCTCCACCGACGACCGTGCCGTCAGCATGATAACCGGAATATTGGAGGTCTTGCGGATTTCCTTTAATCCCTCGTAGCCGCTGATATCCGGCATCATAACGTCCAGCAGAATCAGATCCAGCGTTTTCCGCTCCCTATAAAAAATCGCAAGCGCTTCCCGCCCGTTTGCCGCCCGGCAGGTCTCATATCCCTGAAACCTGAGAAAGTCGCCCATCGTCCTCGCAAGCTTCTGCTCATCCTCTACGATTAAAATCCTGTTTCTCTTCATATATACTCTCCCCGATTTTGGTTTATTCCCGCGGGCAACGAGCCAAGCAGCCGCACTTGTGCGGATATTTGGCGATTGCCGCGAGGATCAAATACCCCGCTGCTCTGCAGCGTTGCAAACCTGATACCCTGTTGCTTGCAGCGGGATATTTGATTGTATCGAAAAATTGTGAGAAAAATATGGGATGATGCCGAAACATCATCCCGTATAACCTGCTTTTCTTATTCTGCTTCTGTCTCAGTCT
>CABRSG010000173.1 GCA_902473545.1 uncultured Lachnospiraceae bacterium
CTCCCGCCTCATCCGCCGCCCGTACCTGTTCTCCGAGCGCGCAGAAATCCGCCGCAAGTATGGATGGTGCAAGTAAATTTTTCATATTCGTTCCCCTTTTTATATGATCCCTCCGATTTTTCCGCGCTTTGCAGTTCTAAAATCCCGGGCCTCATTAATACCTTCTCTTATTTTTTAACTCATCATACATTTCCAGATAATTTTCATAGCGCTGACGGCTGATCCTGCCTTCCGCAAGCGCTGCCTTCACCGCACATCCCGGCTCGTGCGTATGCGTGCAGCCAAGAAAACGGCAGTCCTCCCGGTAGGGTGCAAACTCCGGAAAAAACTCCTTCAGCTCCTCCTTTTCCATATCCCATACGGAGAGGGAGCTGAAGCCGGGCGTATCGCACAGAAAGGTGTCGCTGTCTATCGCAAGGATCTCACTGTGTATCCTCCTCCGCATAGAACAATTCGCAGTGGCGGGTGGTATGCTTTCCGCGGTCGATCTTCTCGCTGATCGCTCCGGTTTCCATCTGCGCATGCGGCACAAGCAGATTGACAAGCGACGATTTCCCGACGCCGGAGGGACCGGCCACCGCGGTCGTTTTCCCTTTCAGGATCTCGCGCACGCCTGATAAGCCCTCCTGTGTGAGCGCGCTTGCAAACAGCACCCGACAGCCGCAGTTTTCATACGCGGACCGCAGCCGCTCGCACTCCTCTTTCTCCACAATATCCTGCTTGTTGAAGCAGATTACCGATCTCACCGACTGCTTTTCCATTGCAACCAGAAAGCGGTCGAGCAGGTTGAGGTTCGGCTTTGGTTTTGCCGCCGCAAAAATAACCAGCGCCTGGTCAATGTTGGCAACCGCCGGCCGGATGAGGGCATTTTTCCGCGGCAGGATTTTTTCAATGCTGCCTGTGCGCTCCGCCTCTTCAAGAACCTTAAGCTCCACATTATCGCCGACCAGCGGCTTCGTGCCGTCCCTGCGGAAAATTCCCTTCGCCTTGCATTCATAAACGCCGGACATCGTCTGCACATAATAAAATCCGGCAATTCCCTTAATGATTTTCCCCTGCATAAATTAATTTACCTGTGAAAACGGAACCACGTAGGACGCCAGAAAATCATATTCCCCCGTCTCGCTGTTCAGCACATACATATAAACCGTTCCCAGTTCTTCCCCTGCCTTGCCTGTAACAGCAAGATCATAAGGGAAGATGATGGAGCCCTGCGCAATTACTGTTGTATCTTCTCCCTGCATCAGCTCCATTCTCGCCTCTTCGCCATTATAGCCCTCGGGCGCCTCCAGCTCTGCGTTGCACGCCCACGTGCCCAACGCCGTATTTTCACCGGAGCTGCTACCACTGCTCACGATCAGGATCACCGTCGTGCCCGGCACTGCCGTTCCCGTGACACTCTGCTCAAGTACAGTGCCCGCAGCGGTGCTGTCCTCGTTATCCTGCCGCTGTACATAAAAACCTGCCGACATCATCATATCATATGCCGTATCGTAATCGAGTCCGGTAACATCCGGCACGCTCACAGGATTGCCCCGCTGCGGCATCTGCTCTGTCTCACTCTCAGTCTCAGCCGGCGCTTCTGTCTGTGTCTCTGTTTCCTGATCCGTCTCCTCCGGTGTCTGTATCGGAGCCTGCGTCTCCTGCACCTGTTGCTGATCGGTCGTCTGATTCTGCATCTGCTGTGAGCCATTCTGCTGCGTTTCCTGCTCAGAATCCACCGCTCTCTCCGTCACCTTTTCCGTCTGGCTGCTTTGCCCGAAAAGCGACGGAAGGCTGAATTTAATAATCCCGAGCGCATTCGCCACCAGTCCAAGGAAGATACAGGCGATCAGAACAGCAACGATAATGCCGCCCACCGTCATAATCTTCTCCAGCCGCGAATTCAGGATGCCATCGTCGTCATCGTCCTCCTGATAACGGTTATCATTGTCGTACTCCTCCTGATAATCGTAGCCGCGCTTTCCGTAAGCGCGTCCATATGGATCATACGGCTGTTTTCCATAGTTCTGCTGACTGCCCGGCTGCTGTCCATAGCCCGGCATTCCTCCCGGCTGGCGATATCCCGGCTGACCGTATCCCGGCGCATTTCCCGGATGTCCATAGCCCGGCGCATTTCCCGGCTTTGCCCCTGCATAGCCGCCGGTCTGCTCGCCCGGATTCTCCGAAGCGCCCGCACTGTGCGCGCCCTCTTTAATCGCGCCAAGCTCATCCTTTGAAATGATCACGGTGCGTCCGTTATTATTTGGATTTACGATATGAACAAAGTCCCCGTCCGGGTTGATCAGCGATTCCTTTAAATCGTAGATCAGCTCCGCCATGTTCGCGTAGCGTCTGTCCGGGCTTTTCTGCGTACACTTGTAGATAATCTGCACCGTACTCTTCGGAAGATTCGGCACGTAAATTTCCGGGGATTTTATCTCCTCCTGCAGATGCTTGATCGCGATCGCCACCGTCGTGTCGCCGTCAAACGGCACGCGCCCTGTAAGCATCTCATACATCGTGATGCCGAGCGAATAAATGTCGCTCTTGGCGTCACTGTAGCCGCCGCGCGCCTGCTCCGGGGAGCTGTAGTGCACAGAACCCATCACCGTCGTGTTGATGGTGTTGCTCGTAGTCGCGCGCGCGATGCCGAAGTCCGTCACCTTCACCTTTCCGTCCGTAGAAATGATGACGTTCTGCGGCTTGACGTCGCGGTGAATGATGCCGCTATTATGCGCGGCCTCCAGTCCCTGCGCGACCTGGATCGCGATGCTGGTCGCCTCACGCACGGCAAGCTTGCCTTTTTTCGCGATATATTCCTTGAGAGTGATCCCCTCCACCAGCTCCATGACAATAAAGTTGACATCGTGATCCTCCCCGACGTCGTAGATATTTACGATGTTCGGATGGGCAAGCCCGGCAGCCGCCTGCGCCTCTGCCCGGAATTTCGTGATAAATGCTTTGTCCGAACGGAATTCCTTCTTTAAGACCTTGACCGCAACAAAACGGTTCAGCTTGTGGTCCCTCGCCTTGTACACATCCGCCATACCGCCGGCACCGATCTTGCCGACGATCTCATAGCGTCCCTGTATAAACATTCCTTCCTTTAACATTTTTTCACCTCATTTCTGCACAGTCTCACCAGAAGCGCCGTAATGTTGTCGGAGCCGCCGTTTTTATTGGCAGCGTCCACCCGGCGCTTCCCCGCTATGCGCAGACTGCTCTCTTCATTGATGATGCGCTCTATCTCCTCATCTGTCAGCATATTACTGAGCCCGTCCGTGCAGAGCAGCAGCGTGTCGTTCTTTGTCATCTGCACGTCAAAAAAGTCGATCGCCACGCGTTCCTCCACGCCGATTGCCCTTGTGATCACGTTTTTATCCGGGTGATAACGTCCCTCCTCGCGGGTGATCCCGCCCGCCCGGATCATTTCCTCTACCAGCGAATGATCCCTGGTGATCTGACGGATGGTGTCTCCGATCAGATACAGACGGCTGTCGCCGACATTCGCCACATACAGGGTGTCCTTCACAATCGTCGCAACGACCATCGTGGTGCCCATGCCCTGATACTTTTCTTTGGATTTTGCTTCCTCCAGCACCTTCGTATTTGCCTTTTCGATGGATCTGCGGATAATCCGGATCGGATTTTTATCCCGCTCCCACCTTACGCTTCTCAGAAAAACCTCCACCGCATAGCTGGACGCGCGGTCCCCTGCGTTGTGCCCGCCCATGCCGTCTGCGACGACAAATAGGTTCGGCAGCTTTCCAACCGGTGTATCGGACGCAAACACATAGTCCTGGTTTATGCTGCGGATGCGGCCAACATCCGTAATGCAATATGATTCCATGTCTATTCCTCTCCTCTGGCTCTGTCCAGATAACTCTTTCTCAACTGACCGCATGCGCCGCCGATATCACGGCCCATTTCCCTTCTAATTGTAACATTTATTCCGTATTTTTCAAGTTTTGTTTTAAAGTCTGCGATCACCCGGTGATCTGACTGCACATAGCTTCTTTCCCTGATCGGATTTACCGGGATCAGATTGACGTGACAGTTCAGACCGGCGAGCAGCCCGGCAAGCTGCTGCGCATCCTTTTGCGAGTCGTTCACGCCTCCCACCAGACTGTACTCAAACGTGAGCCGTCTTCCTGTCTCTTTAAAATAGGCGCGGCACGCTTCCATCACCTCAGAAAGCTCATATTTATAGGCGATCGGCATCAGCTCAATACGCTTCTCCTGCGTCGATGCGTGCAGAGAGAGCGCCAGCGTGATCTGCAGCTTTTCTGCGGCGAGCCGGTAAATATTCGGAACGATGCCGCAGGTGGATACCGTGATGTTTCGCTGGCTGATGTTCAGCCCGTGCTCATCACTTAACATATGTATAAATTTTACCAGATTTTCATAATTATCAAGCGGCTCGCCGGTACCCATCACCACCAGATTCGATACGCGCCCGCCGCTGTGCTTCTGGATCTTGTAGATCTGATCGAGCATCTCCCCCGGAAGGAGACTGCGCGTCAGCCCGCCAAGCGTCGATGCGCAGAAGCGGCACCCCATGCGGCACCCTACCTGCGAGGAAATGCAGACGGAATTTCCGTGATGGTATTTCATCAGCACGCTCTCGATCACGTTTCCGTCCGACAGGCGGAACAGATACTTGCGCGTGCCGTCCGCCTTTGATTCCAGAACGTCCACGATCTCCAGATTTGTACAGTCATATTCGCCGCATAATCTCTCCCTCAGCTTCGCCGGAAGATTCGTCATCTCCTGCGGCGTGTCCGTCAGCTTTTCGTGGAGCCACTGATAGATCTGCTTCGCGCGGAAGGGCTTTTCCCCAAGCGCCGCAAGCTCCCGCTGCAGCTCCTCATAATCCAGGGAGCGAAGATCTGTTTTTTCCATCATTTTACCCTCTTAAATCTTGCAAGAAAGAAGCCGTCCGTGCCGTGAACACCCGGCAGGAGCTGCAGATAGCCCGCCTTCGTGGTGCGGCTCTTCAGCGCGTCGCACAGGTACGGGTCGATCGTCTCCAGCTTGAACGGATAATTCTCCAGAAACCATTTTACATTGTACTGGTTTTCATCTGCACCGATGGTGCAGGTACTGTAGATCAGCGTGCCGCCCACCTTAACGTAGGACCACACCGTATCAAGAATTTTGCGCTGCAGCTTCACCAGCTCCTGCTGCTTCGCCTCTGTCATTTTGTATTTGATATCCGGCTTTCTGCCGATCACACCCAGCCCGGAGCAGGGCAGATCCGCCAGCAGGATGTCCGCCTTTTCCACGGAAGCGCCGTCAAACACGGTCGCGTCCTGGCGCACGGCCGTCATATTGATCCGTCTGGTGCGCTCCAGGTTTTCCTGCATCAGCGACACCTTTATGTCCGTCAGATCGCGCGCCTCCACATAGCCGCTTCCTTTCAGCATATCTGCCAGA
>CABRSG010000174.1 GCA_902473545.1 uncultured Lachnospiraceae bacterium
ACTGGCTGACGCTTGAGCCTGCCTACATCCTGCGCGGGCAGATCTGGAGACTGGTATCGTGGGTTCTGGTTCCGCCCGGAAGCCTTGATATTTTCACGATTATCATGCTGTATTTCTACTATTCGGTAGGAAATACGCTGGAGAATACCTGGGGAGCTTTCCGCTACAATCTTTACATTTTCTCCGGGGTTATCTTTACGGTGATCGGCGCGTTTATCCTTTACGGTATCCTGCGCGTGAGCTATCCGTCCTCGATCATTCCGGTTTTCGGAGGCACGTTCAGCACATACTATATCAGTATGTCTATTTTGCTTGCGTTTACCGCCACCTACCCGGACGCCCAGGTGCTGCTGTATTTCTTTATTCCTATCAAGATGAAATGGCTGGGGCTGATCTACGGGTTCTTTATCGTGATCAACTTTATCCAGAGCGGCTGGGCCGGCAGAGTGGTGATCATCGCGTCACTGCTGAACTTTATCCTGTTTTTCCTTGGTACACGCAATCTGAAGCGCTACTCGCCGAAGGAGCAGAAGCGCCGGTATGCGTTTAAGAAGGCAACAGCTCCCACAAGAGTGAAAAACGGACAGGTTACACGCCACAAATGCGCGGTGTGCGGAAGGACGGAGCTGGACGGCGACGACCTGGAGTTCCGTTTCTGCTCGAAGTGCGACGGAAACTATGAGTATTGCCAGGATCACCTGTTTACGCATGAGCATGTCCGTCACTCATAGAGCGCGAAAAGTTTTGTATGAGGCATGAGATGAAGAAGATACTTGGATTTAAAATAAAAGCGGGGTGGGCGAACGCGCTGCTTCTGGCGCTGCTGCCTGCTCTGACGCTGTGTTGTCTGGAATTTTATACGCATGTGCCGTGGGATCTGACAGCTCCCATCTTTTTGTTAAATTTGCTGTTTTATTATCTGTTGTTTGGCATCTGCAGCTTTGTCTTTGGCAGCACGGCGATCGGCTATGCGGTGGCTCCCCTGATTCCGATGCTGTTTGGACTTATTAACTACTTTGTGGTGGATTTCCGGTCATCGCCGGTCGTCCCGTGGGATCTTTACTCGCTTTCTACGGCGGCGTCTGTGGCGGGAAATTACGAATATACCATTACCGGCAGGCTGGTGTTGGTGGTGCTCGGCTTTCTCCTGATATCCTTTCTTGGAAGCCGGACGGCGGCTGCGGTAAAAAAGCCTGCTGTGCGTCTGACGGGGGCTGCGGCGCTTATCATTGCGCTGGTTGTATGGGTGCAGGGGATTGGGACGGATACAGCCGTTTCTCTATTTGATCTTGACACCACACTGTTTACGCCGAATGTGCTTTACCGGAACAACGGGCTGACGGTAGGCTTCCTTGGAAATCTGAAATATATGAAAGTGCAGAAGCCCGAGGGATACACGCCGCAGACGGCGGAAGAAATCGCAGAGCCTTACGTCAGGGCAGCGGCGGCGTCCTCGTCCGACGGGGAGAAAAGCGAAGAGGAAGCGGCGGAGAAGAATCTGGATACGCTCCCGAATGTGATCGTCATTATGAACGAAGCGTTTTCCGACCTGTCCGTATTCGGCGATTTTGAGACAGATTATGACTATATGCCCTTTATTCACTCGCTGAAGGACAATGTAATTAAGGGAAACTGTTATGTTTCCGTGAGGGGCGGCAATACGGCAAATTCAGAATATGAATTTCTCACCGGGGACTCGATGGCGTTTCTTCCGGCGGGCAGTGTGCCGTATCAGCAGTATTTAAAGAGCGATATGCCGTCGCTCGCAAGCTACCTTGGCGGACTCGGCTATCAGACAACGGCGATCCATCCCTATTACGCCTCCGGCTGGGACAGGGACGACGTCTATCCGCGCCTTGGCTTTGATAATATACTGTTTAAGGACGATTTTTCCAATCCGCTGCTGATCCGCAATTATGTGAGCGACAGCTCGGCGTTTACGAAAATTATTGAGCTGTATGAGGAAAAGCAGAATACGGATCGAATGTTTGTCTTTGAAGTCACCATGCAGAATCACGGCGGCTACAGCAAGGACGTGGAGGGCTTTGAGGAATCTGTTCATCTGACCGATCTGGAAAATAAGACGACCAGTGTGCGCGCGGCGGAGAAGTATCTCACGCTGATGCTGGAGAGCGACCGCGCGTTTGAGATGCTGGTAAATTATTTCGCGGAGCAGGAGGAGGACACGATCATTCTTATGTTCGGAGACCATCAGCCGTCCGACTATATAACGAATACGATCCTGCGCCTGTTAGGCCTGGAGCGCGAAGGCTCCGATGAGGTGTATTTTGACAATTATATTGTGCCTTATATTATGTGGGCAAATTTTGACCTCGGCGAAAATACGGCAGGGGGAGATGTAAGTCTCAACTATCTGGGCGGAGAGCTGCTTGAGAAGGCGGGCGTTCCGCTGACTGGCTATCAGAAGTATTTAAAAGAGCTGCAGACGGAGATACCGGTCATCACAGCGAATATGATCATGACGGAGGACGGCGTACGGCATCGCTATAATGACGGCGAAGCGCTGGTTTCTTCGCTGCTTGATGGATATCATATGCTGATGTACAACCATCTCGCGGACAGCAAAAACCGTCTTACGGGTTTTTTTGAATAAAGGAATGCGGAAAGTGTGGGCTTTATGAGGTGTGTTTTGCCTCAGAAATTATAAATATTTTAAGGAGGATAAGGATTATGAGATTTGTGAAAGCGAGAGATTATGACGACATGAGCCGGAAAGCGGCAAACGTTATCAGTGCGCAGGTGATTTACAAACCGGAGTGTGTGCTTGGACTTGCCACCGGTTCCACGCCGGTTGGGGCATATAAATGCCTGGTAGAGTGGTACAGAAAGGGAGATCTGGATTTCTCCGGCGTTACCAGTGTGAACCTTGATGAATACAGAGGACTGCAGCACGATAACCCGCAGAGCTACTATTATTTCATGAACGACCATCTTTTCTCACACGTAAATATAGACCCGGCAAATACCCATGTTCCGGACGGAACGATCGCTGATGCGGACGAGGCGTGCCGTCAGTACGATGAGACGGTGAAAAGCACCGGCGGCGTGGATCTGCAGCTTCTCGGCATGGGACATAACGGACACATTGGTTTTAACGAGCCGGACGATGTTTTTGCAAAGGGCACGCACTGCGTAAACCTTGCGCAGTCCACGATCGACGCAAATGCCAGATTTTTTGCTTCCCGCGATGAGGTGCCGACGCAGGCGTACACCATGGGAATCCAGACAATTATGTCTGCGAAAAAGATCCTGGTGGTTGTGAGCGGCGAGGACAAGGCGGACATTGTGGAAAAAGCGTTTTTCGGACCGATTACGCCGCAGGTTCCGGCTTCCATTCTCCAGCTTCATCCGGAGGTGACAGTTGTGGGAGATGAGGCGGCATTTGCAAAAATTGCAGACCGTATCTGAAGGACAGGCAGCAGCCGGATGGGAGGATGAACGACTATGATCATTAAAAATGGTTTTGTGTATGGGGAGGACGGTTCTTTTTCGAAAGCGGATATAGAAATCAATGAGGAAAGCTTCGGGCAGATTGCACTGGAGCTTCCGGAAGCCGGTGCGGAGCAGGTGATCGATGCGGAAGGGCTGTATGTCATTCCGGGGCTGGTGGATATCCATTTTCACGGATGCGCGGGCTATGATTTCTGCGACGGGACGATAGAGGCGTTTGACGCCATCATGCAGTATGAGATGGAACACGGCGTGACTACGGTTTCCCCGGCGACGATGACGCTCTCGGAGGGACAGCTCGCCAAGATTTTTGAAAACGCGGGAAACTATGAGAATAATCGCGGAAGCAAAATCCGCGGCATTACAATGGAGGGACCGTTTGTTTCCTCTGCGAAGAAGGGCGCGCAGAACGGCAGCTATATCCATCGCCCGGATATGCGTTTCTTTGAGAAGATGCAGAAGCTCTCCGGCGGGCTGATCAGGCAGGTGGCGGTTGCGCCGGAGGAGGATACCGATTTCGCTTTTATTAAAGAAGTGTCAAGGCAGACGCACGCTTCAGTCGCGCATACCACGGCGGATTATGACACGGCAGCGGCAGCGTTTGCAGCCGGCGCAGACCATGTGACGCATCTGTTTAACGCGATGCCGCCGTTCACACACCGCGCTCCCGGCGTGATCGGCGCAGCCTTCGATGCGAAGGAGATTTTTGTGGAGCTGATCTGCGACGGCATTCATGTGCATCCGTCTATGGTGCGCGCGGCGTTTGCGATGTTCGGCGCGGACCGCATCTGCATGATCAGCGACAGCATGATGGCGACCGGTATGGAAAACGGAGACTATGCGCTCGGCGGACAGCCGGTAAAGGTGGTCGGAAGACTTGCGACCTTAAAGGACGGCACGATCGCCGGTTCCGCGTCGAATTTGCTGGACTGCCTGCGCGTTGCTGTAAAAGAGATGAACATTCCGCTTGCAGACGCGGTAATGGCATGTACAGCTACACCGGCGAAGTCGCTCGGATTTTACGGGGAATGCGGAAGCATCACCGCGGGCAAATCGGCGGATGCTGTACTGCTTGATAAGGAGCTCAACCTCGTGAAGGTGATCTGCAGAGGGAAAGCGGTGCATTAAAGTGTATTTGCCGGAAAAAACTACTCTTTTTCCAGAAACGGTTTTGCAAGGTGAATATTGAAGTAATCAATGAGCGGACCCATAAAAAATGCGGTGATAATGGTGCCGAACCCGGCAATCGTGGGAAGCATGGAGAGCTTTCCGCCCGCCAGCAGGTAAAGGGCGCAGCCGAGAAGGACACAGGCAAGGTCGGTGGAGATCCGGCAGTATTTAAACGGACCAACATGCCATTTGTTTGCGAGCACCAGCGCGATCGCATCGTAGGTGGAAACGCCAAGGTCCGCTGTAAAATAAAAGGATGAGCTGATGCAGAGCATGAGGATTGCGATCAGCATAAACAGCAGGCGCAGCGGCAGCGCCGGTTCCGGGAAAAATCCAAGCAACAGATTGTGCGAAAATTCCACCACATACCCAAGCAGAAACAGATTGATAAAGGTTCCAAGATTAATGTAGTGGCGGTCCGCAAAGAAAGCAAACAGCAGCAGAACTGCGTTTGCCAGTACATAGAGCGTTCCGAAATGAATCGGGATCAGCGCGTCCAGACCGCTCATCAGCGTCTGAAAGGGATCGACGCCAAATGCTGCCATCTTAAAAAAGCCGACGCTGACGCCGCCTGCAAAGATGCCGAGAACGGTCATTAAAATTCGTTTTCTCATTCGTTTATCCATATCCGATTTTCCTCCAGACTGCCCGCATAAGCATGTTTTTTGTGCGATATCCAAAACAACTAGAGTATATCCGGGAATTTGAAAAAAATCAATCCATTTTCTTCAAATTCTGCAGAAAATATGATATAGTTGTTATTGG
>CABRSG010000175.1 GCA_902473545.1 uncultured Lachnospiraceae bacterium
CTGCTTATCGGGGAGGACAATCCGATCGTGGGCCTGTGCCGGGAATATCTCTCATTGCGCGACCTGCTGGACGTTAAATCGCGCGAGCTTGGCACCGGGCGCATAGGCGGAAAAGCAGTCGGCATGTTCCTTGCGCGCAAAATTCTGGAAAAGGATACGGAATATAATTTTTCGCGGCTGCTGGAGGTCCATGATTCCTTTTACATGGGAGCGGACGTTTTCTATACTTATATTGTACACAACGACTGCTGGCGCCTGCGCACCCTGCAGAAATCGAAGGAGGGCTACTATGAATACGCAAAGCCGCTGCAGGAAAAGATGCGTGCGGGAAGCTTTCCGGAGTATCTGGTGGAAAAATTCAAGGCGATGCTGGAGCATTTCGGACAGTCGCCGATCATTGTGCGCTCCAGCTCTCTGCAGGAGGATAATTTCGGAAATGCTTTTGCCGGAAAATACGACAGCGTATTCTGTGTGAACCAGGGAACCTTAGAGGAGCGCTACGAGGCGTTTGAAAAAGCGGTGAAGCAGGTTTATGCGAGTACGATGAATGAGGACGCGCTGAATTACCGTATGAACCGCGGTCTGTGGGATAAGGATGAGCAGATGGCGCTTCTGATCCAGCGCGTGTCCGGCGATTATTATGGAAAATACTTCTTCCCGCATGTGGCGGGTGTGGGAAATTCCTCGAATCTTTATGTCTGGGATCCGTCAATCGATATGGATGCCGGTATGGTGCGCCTGGTATTCGGGCTTGGCACGCGGGCGGTAGACCGTATCGAGGGTGATTATCCGCGGATTGTCTGCCTGGATGATCCGGGACGTCCGCCGCTGATTTCTTACGGCGACGAGCGGAAATTCTCACAGCATTATGTGGATCTGCTGGATACCGGCACGAACGAGTGGACACATAAGGATGTGGACGAGATTCTTGCGATGGATATTAAAACAAATAAAAATCTGTTTTCGTCGCTTGATTTTGATACCATGCGCTGGCTGCAGGAGATGGGCAGAAAAACGCGGAATCTTTACATATTAAATTTCAGCCGACTGCTGAAATATACGGATTTTCCGGACAATATGAGACGTATTTTAAAGCGGCTTTCCACTGTTTACGACTATCCGGTGGATATCGAGTTTGCGGCAAATTTTGATAAAGAGGGAAATTATAAGATCAATCTGCTGCAGTGCCGGCCGCTTCAGACACGCGGACTGGGAAAGACCGTGGAGATACCGGAAATTACAAAAGAAACGGACTGCTTCTTTGCGACGCACGGAAATTTCATGGGCGGAAACGTGCGCATTCCGATCCAGTATGTGATTTTTGTAAAGGCGAAGGCATATCTGGCGCTGCCGGAGCAGGAGCGCTACACGGTGGCGCGCGTCATCGGAAAGCTGAACCAGATTTTAAAGGAACATCACGTATTGCTGGCGGGCCCGGGGCGCTGGGGTACCTCGACCACTTCGCTCGGCGTGCCCGTACACTTTACCGAGATCTGTCATATGAGCGCTATCTGCGAGGTGGCGTACCAGGAGGGCAATCTGATGCCGGAGCTGTCCTACGGAAGCCACTTCTTCCAGGACCTTGTCGAATCCGGCGTATTCTATGCCGCCGTCTTTGAAAAAGATAAGGATGTGATATTCAACGAAAGCTATGTCCTGGAGAAAGAAAACTGCATTGCAGACTTCGTAGAAACATCTTATGCCGGCATCATCCACGTTGCGAAAACGGACGGGCTGGAGCTGTACTCCGATACCGTCAGCCAGCGGCTGGTGTGTATGAAGCGACAGGAGAATGCATAAAGGTAGCGGATATTCATTGTTTTTGATACTCTTCCCTGTAGGCACTGGGAGTTTTCCCTGTCTTTTTCTTGAAACAGGAGCTGAAATAGTATTGGTTCGAATATCCTACCTGGGTACTGATAACCTTCAGGGACAGCGAGGTGTTCAGCAGAAGCTGACAGGCGGCATCTATGCGGGTATCAGTGAGGAAGGTACTGATATTCTGGTTCCGGCATCGTTTAAAGAGGGTGCTGAGGTATGCAGGGGAAATCTGGAGAGATTCGGCGATTTCATTTAACCCCAGGTCGCTGTTGCTGTAATTCTTTAAAATATATTTTACAGCGGTCTCACAGAGACTTTCGTGGTATTTTGATACGGATTCCTGAAGTCTCTGGCAGATTTCCCGGCATGTATTGAGAAGCCAGTCGGAAATCATGGCAATCGTTTTAAAATAATCCGGATTGGTAAAAATAAATGTAATTTCTTTTTCGAATTCAGGAGTCATGATATTTAATTCATAGCAAAATTTTAATAACCGGGCAACAATCGTGTATAGCTGGGAATAAACAACGATTTTAGAATCACAGTTTCCCGGAAATGAATGGATAAAAGCGTGAATCCAGTCTGTGATACCATTCATGTCTTTTTTGCATATGCATTGAATAAGATTCTCCTCTGACACGTCCGCATCAGGCAAAACTTTACTGCCGTACCGGGAAATTGCGTCCGCCTCCAGGAACGTCTGCTCTGGAAAGAAAAATCGGTATTCCAGCGCTTTCTGGGCACTTGCATAGGAGGAATTCAGCTCCCAGATGCTGTCGGTAATATTGCCAAGTCCGATAACAACCCCCAGACGGCTGGAAAAATGTTCTGCCGCTTTCTGAAAGCGGGCCTGTATCAGCTCCAGGAATTTATGTGCGGATGCAATATTTTCGCCAATAATACAAATAAAATTGGTCAGGTCTTTCAGAACATAGTGGAAGGTAAATGTGCTGCAGATTTTGCGGACACAATGCTCCAGATTCATAGAACGCACACAATATTCTTCAATGCCGAGCTTCTGTTTGAGAAGGTCGGAATCTGCGGCAGAAATATGCAGAACGATATAATAACGGCAGTTCAGCTTTAAATCGAGGTAATGGGCATATAGCTCCAGAATCTGCGCGGATTCCCGGTTTCCCTGCTGAATCAGGGAACGGAAAAACTGCTCTGCTATAGCAGGACGGCTCTTTTTCAGAATTTCCAGATTTTTCACTTCCATCTTGATTTCAGCGATTACCTTTTCGAGAATCTCCGTGAGATAACTGTAATTGACAGGCTTTTCGATATAGTCAAAGGCGCCCAGACGCACAGCCTGTCTGGCGTATTCAAATTCGTCGTAGGCGCTGATTAAAATAATTTTAATAGAGGGATTAAGGGCGAGCGCTTTTTCGGAAAGCGCAAGTCCGCTCATACCCGGCATGGAAATATCGGAAATCAGAATATGCACAGGGTGATTTTTAAGATAATCCAGCGCGGAAACGCCGTCGTATACGGTATGTACAGAGGAGATTCCCAGACTGTCCCAGGAGATGGCGTGCATAATACCTTCTACGCAGATATAATTATCATCGACTAATAAAACATTCATATTCATACAAAACATCCTTTCTGCCCCGGAGAATCTTCAAGGCAATATCTGCTGAAATTCAATTTTTACAGTTGTTCCTGCCTTATACTCGCTGTCGATTTCGATGAAGCCATGTCCGAAAAGCTCGCTGGAAATCCGGGCGTTGACGTTGCAGATGCCAAAATGACGACTGGTATCCACAATACGTGTACGCAGAGATTCCCGCAGCTCTTCAAGCCTGTCGGGGGAAATACCGTTTCCGTTATCGCGGATAAAAATGAGGATGGTATCATCTCCATAGCGTATTTCGATTTGAATATGTAGCTTCTGGCTGCTCCCCTGCATACCGTGGTGGATACTGTTTTCAATGAATGGCTGCAGGGTAAATTTACAAATCATAAAATTCTCAATTGCTTCGTCTGTCTCGATACTCCATGTAAAATTTCCGCCCCGGCAGATAGATTCAAGCTCCATATATAACTGGGCTATTTCCAGCTCGTCCCGGATTGTAATCAGTTCATTGGATTTGCGCAATGTCATGCGGTAAAAACGGGTAAGATTCATGATGAGCTTATTTGCAAGCTCCGGTTTCCCCATATTGTTGCAGACCATAATCGAATCCAGAATGTTGTAAAGAAAATGAGGATTGATCAGAGACTGCAGTAGCTGATACTTTAAAGACTCCTCCTGCGCCCGCAGGGCAGTAATCGAATCAATATTTTCCTGCAGTGTTTGCATCATCCGGTTATAAGTAACGGCAAGCTTGTCCACTTCGTCATAATTTTTTTCGGGCTTATCTTTTACATATTCAATGAAGGAGCCATGAAACTGATTTTCACTGAAATTTACCTGTTTTGCGGAATTAGACAGCAGAGTAATCCGCTTCGTAAAATTGTTTGCCAGAAAAATTATAAAAACGACCATGCAGGGAACAATCAGGGCGAGAATCAGAAGAAAGCTGCCTACATAAGCAGAGGCGCTGGCTCTCAAATAATCCTGTGATACCCTTGTCACATAGGTCCAGCCGTTGCTGAGGGCGTTGATATAGTACAGAGCATCCGGCTGGTTGGAGAAATCTGCGGCAAGCAGCTCCGGCTTGTCTGAAAAAAGGTCACACACAAGTGTTTTTGTTTCTTCTGTACCAGAAAAAGCAACAAGCTGACTGTTGTTGTCAAGCAGATATCCGGTAATTCCGGAATCGGCGTAGAAGGCAGTTAGAAGCTCGGTAAATTCATCAGCGTTAATACTGATGAAAAAGACATAACGCAGCGTACCGTCCAATCCGTCGCGCAGCATATGAACACAATTAATGGCATTAAAGGACGTATATTTTTTATTCAGCATAAAGGGATAGGACTGATTTTCCACAAAAAGCCAGACGGAATCTGTATTGCTTTCCAGCAGCTCCTGCGCGGACAAACCAAAATCGGAGAGTGAATCCAGACTGTAGAACATTAAGCCCTCATTTGTAAAAATATAATCGGAATCCAGAAAAATACAGATATATCCAAAGTCAAAAGCGGACACCAGGGTCTGGATATTTGTGCGCAGAGTATAAAAGGTCTGAAGTTGTTCTGTGCTGATGGAGCCGTTCTTTTCGGGATATGTATACATATACGAGCGAAGTGTGGCGGCCACCTGGTTCATCTGGGTAAAACGGGATTCAATCTGGTCCACAAGCTGTCTGTTGGTAAGTGAGGTGGCGTTCATTACCTTATCATAGGAATTTTGCGTGTTAATCCGGTAGAAAATGACGCTAATCAAAAACAACGGCACAATGGTAGCTGTCAGAAAAGCAAAGGTCAGCTTCTGCGGAAAACTGTTGCGTATCAGACAGTGGGACAGCTTATTTTTAATATGAAAAAGCTTTTTGGACATAATGATATATCTCCTCCCGGAATCAAAAAAATAACAGTTAAAAGCGATATTATTTTAAAATAAAAGGAGGGAAAATACAACAAAATATCCAAAAATAAAAAATCTTATAAATCATTGAAAAAATAATATATTTCA
>CABRSG010000176.1 GCA_902473545.1 uncultured Lachnospiraceae bacterium
TGGTTTTTCTGGCGGTGGTCGTCATTGGTTTTGCGGTGATTTTCGGGCTGTTTCACATCCGGCAGGTGGACGTCATTGGAAATGAATTTTATTCTGCGGCGGAAATCCAGAAAATGGTAATGTCGGATTCTCTGGCGGAAAATACGATTTATCTTACCTGGAAATACAGCGACCCGGAGGCGGCGGGGGAGCTTCCGTTTCTGAGCGCGGGGGAGGTAACGATGCTGCAGCCGTGGCATGTGCAGATCCGGGTATATGAAAAAACAATTGCCGGATATCTGATGTTTTCCGGTTCGCGGGTATATTTCGATACCGATGGGAACGTTGTGGAAATTTCCGGGGAGGAACGGGACGGCGTTCCGCCGGTATCCGGGGTTTCCATCGGGCAGCCGGCGCTCGGCGAGCCGCTGCCGGTAACGGACGACACTTTTCTCGCTGATATCGTAGCGAACGCACGCGTGCTGCATCAGAGCGGTCTGACGCCCGATGAAATTCATTATGATGATCAGCAGAATATGATTCTCTATTTTGGCGAAAGCCGGGTGATGCTGGGAGACACCTCCTACATGGAGGAAAAGCTGGAGGAGCTTTCCGCGATCTATCCGCAGATGGAAGGAATGTCCGGGACGCTCCACATGGAGACCTATACGCCCGATGCTGTATCCGTCCGTTTCGTTCCGGGTGAGCGCGGCGAGGAGGAACAGGAGCTGCTCATCAATCAGAACAGAAACGTATCATCATCTGAGGAAGAGCAGACGGAAACCGATGAAAACGGCGAAATTGTCCCGCCCTTGGAAGACGGAACAGCGGAAACCGATGCGGAAAGCGGCGGCAGCGGCTATGTCGAGGACTCCAGCAGATTCTCAACCGACGCAAACGGCAACGAAATCTACACCGATGCGGCGGGCAACGTCACCACCAACCTCGATCAGCCCTATCTCGGCGACGACGGCCAGATCATCACCGACGGCTATGGCTATATTGATCCGTACACGGGCGCGTATATTTTAAATAATTGATATTTAATAGAAAAAATACTTGCTAAATCCCATGAAAACTTATATTATAGAGATAATAGTGGGAAAATACTGTCGTAGGACAGAGGACGAGAAGGAGGAAATACCTTGTTAGAGATTATGTCAAATGAAGCAGAGTCTGCAGCGAAGATTATCGTCATTGGTGTCGGCGGTGCAGGCGGAAATGCAGTAAATAGAATGGTAGACGAGGCGATTGCCGGTGTGGATTTCATTGCCGTCAACACAGATAAACAGGCGCTGGATCTTTGCCGTGCGCCGCACACGATCCAGATTGGTGAGAAAGTGACCAAGGGACTTGGTGCAGGAGCAAAGCCGCAGGTTGGACAGAAAGCAGCAGAGGAGAGTTCCGAGGAGATCAAGCAGGCGATCACCGGTGCGGACATGGTATTTGTCACCTGCGGCATGGGCGGCGGCACCGGAACAGGCGCGGCACCGGTCGTTGCAGGCCTTGCAAAAGAGATGGGTATCCTTACCGTCGGCGTTGTCACAAAGCCGTTTCGCTTTGAGGCAAAGACACGTATGAACAATGCGCTTGCCGGCATCGAAAAATTAAAAGATAATGTAGATACACTGATTGTTATCCCGAACGACAAGCTTCTGGAGATCGTAGACAGACGCACCACCATGCCGGAGGCGCTCAAAAAAGCGGATGAGGTACTGCAGCAGGCGGTACAGGGCATCACAGACCTCATTAATCTTCCGGCGCTGATCAACCTGGACTTCGCGGATGTACAGACTGTTATGACTGACAAGGGCATCGCACACATTGGTATTGGACAGGCCAAGGGCGACGACAAGGCGCTCGAAGCAGTAAAGCAGGCGGTATCCAGCCCGCTGCTTGAGACGACTATCAGCGGCGCTTCCCACGTCATCATCAATATTTCCGGAGACATCTCCCTTATGGATGCAAACGACGCGGCAAGCTATGTGCAGGAGATGGCAGGCGAAAACGCAAACATCATCTTTGGCGCTATGTACGATGATACATATGCCGACGAGGCAAGTATCACCGTTATTGCTACAGGCCTGCACGATGAGAATAAGGAACAGGAGACAGCTCCGAAAAAGACCGGCACGGGCAGAAGGATCGTTCCGGAGTTCAACTATCAGCCGAATACCGGCAGGACGGAAATGCCGTCTGGGTTGCGTACGCCGACGCCGCTTGCGGGGCTGAATAACAGCGGATCTTCCGCAGGTAAGCTTCGTGCACCGGAAGGAAAAGTACAGGAAAGAGACATCCAGATTCCGGATTTCTTAAAGAGAAGATAAAAGCATTACAGGCAGGGCTGCGCATTACAGGCGAGGGCCTTGCCTTTTTATAGTTGCCATGCATTTGAAGGAAAAATGCTGAAAAGCAGGAAAGAGTATGAGGGATACATAATGAAAACATGGATGAAAAAAAGCCTTGGCGGACTGCTTCTTCTGTTTGCGCTGCTGATGATTCCGGCGGGAGCGGCGAAGGCGGCAAACATCGTGGTTGTGCTTGATCCGGGACATGGCGGCGCGGAGGTCGGCGCACGCAGTACCTGGAATGGTAAGAGTTACTATGAGGAGATCCTGAATCTGAAGATTGCAAAATACGCAAAGGCGGAGCTGGAGACGTACAGCGGCGTTACGGTATATATGACGCGGACGACCAATACGATTGCCTATATGGACCGGAAGGCGCGTGTGGAATTTGCAAAAAACAAAAAGGCCGCCGCGCTGGTGAGCATTCACTTAAACAGCGGCGGAGGCGGAAAGGCAAGCGGTGCGCTTGCAATGGTGCCGTCGCCTTCAGGCTATCCCTATGCGGAAGCGGCAGAATCCCGGACGCTCGCAAGAACGATCCTCGAACAGCTGCAAAGTACGGCGGGGCTGAAGATATATGGCGGCGGTTTTCAGTATGACGACGAGCTGGGCATCCTTCTGTATGGGATGAAAAAGAAGAATGAAACTGTGAAAACCAGTGAGGGAAAAAAGAAGGGTGTCGGTACGTATCGTGTTCCGAGTATGATTATCGAGCACTGCTTCCTGGATAACAAGAGCGACTGCCAGAAGTTTCTGAGCAGCGATGCAAAGCTGAAAAGGCTCGGTGTTGCGGATGCGGCAGGAATTGCAAAGTATTTTGGACTGAAAAAGAAAAGCTCCGCTGCTCCGACCGTGAAGAACGGCTGGAAAACGGAGAATGGCAAAAAGTGCTACTATGTAAACGGCATAAAATTGAAGGCTAAGTGGAAAAGCATCGGCGGAAAATATTATTATTTTGACGCAAACGGATATATGAAGACCGGCCCGTTTAAGATTGGCAAGACAGCGTATATTACCAATGCGAGCGGCGTGCGCCAGAGTGGACTGGTAGAATACAAGGGCAGACACTACTATGCCAACAGCAAGGGGATTCTGCAGATGGGCTGGCAGAACATCGGCGGAAAGACGTATTATTTCAGCCTGACGACCGCCAGAGCGTATAAGGGACTGAAAACGATCGGAAAGAAAACATATTATTTCCACCCGACTACTGGCGTTATGCAGAAAAAATGGGTGAAGCTCTCCAATGGAAAGCTGATGTATTTCCGGCGTGAGAGCGGCGAGCAGGTAAAGGGAAAATGGCTGCATCTGAGCGGAAAATACTATTATATCGGAAAAAACGGTTATGCTTACGTCAGCACGACAAAAACCATAAACGGAAAGAAATACAAGTTTAATGCGAAGGGTGTTTGCACGAACCGTAAATAAAAGGAGGATATCATGAACAAGCCGACACTGGTAATTATGGCAGCAGGAATGGGAAGCCGCGGACTGAAGCAGATAGATCCGGTAGACGGGCAGGGGCATATCATTATGGATTTTTCTATTTATGATGCGGTGCGCGCCGGATTTGAGAAGGTAGTGTTTATCATTAAAGAGGAAAATGAGGCGGATTTCCGGGCGTCCATCGGGGACCGCATGGAGAAGCAGATCGAGGTGGCATATGCCTATCAGCGTCTCACCGACCTGCCGGAGGGCTTTTCCGTGCCGGAGGGACGTGTGAAGCCGTTCGGAACCGGACAGGCGGTGCTCTCCGCGATCGACTGCATCGACGGACCGTTTGCTGTTATTAATGCGGACGATTACTACGGCGTTTCCGCTTACCGCCAGATGTACGATTATCTGACGACGCATGAGGACGACGACAAGTACCGCTACGCGATGGTCGGCTACATTCTGGAGAACACGCTGACGGAAAACGGTCATGTTGCGCGCGGTATCTGCGTGACAGACGAAAACGGTTTTCTGACTGATATCCACGAGCGCACGCGCATTGAGCGCCGCGGCGACGAGACGGCATACACGGAGGACGACGGAAAGACCTGGAACATCATCCCGGCAGGCAGCATTGTTTCCATGAATATGTGGGGCTTCAGCCGCAGTATGCTCAGGGAGCTGAAGGATGGATTTCCGCGTTTCCTCAAAGAGAATCTGCCGGTAAACCCCTTAAAGTGCGAGTATTTCCTGCCGTTCGCGGTAAACGACCTGATCAAAGAGGGAAAGGCGTCCGTGCAGGTGCTTAAAACGGAGGACCGCTGGTACGGCGTCACCTACAAGGAGGACAAGCCGGTGGTCGTGCAGGCGATGCGCGATCTGAAGGCGGCGGGCGTGTATCCGGAAAATTTGTGGGGATAAATGAAGAAAGTATATACCATTTTCGCGTGAAATGGTATATACTATTACTGGTCACGCCAGCCTCAAACACTTGCTGCGACGCGAAGCTAGTCCGGTGGGTTTGAGGTGTGAGAACGTGATTCAAGTGTGAGCGGTAACTATATACTTTTTTTGCAGCAAAAGAATAGGAAAATAGGGAGGATTATCCAATGGCTATTTTAGTAACAGGTGGAGCCGGTTATATCGGAAGCCACACATGTGTAGAACTGCTGAACGAGGGCTATGAGGTTGTCGTAGTGGACAATCTGTATAATTCCAGCGAGAAAGCGCTGGAGCGCGTCGGGCAGATCACCGGAAAAAAATTAAAATTCTATAAAGTGGATCTGCTGGACAAGGAAGCGCTGACGGAAGTATTTGATAAAGAGCAGATCGACTCTGTTATCCACTTTGCAGGCTTGAAGGCAGTGGGCGAGTCTGTTGCGAAGCCGCTGGAATACTACCATAACAATATGACGGGTACCTTCAATCTCTGCGATGTTATGAGAAATCATGGCGTGAAGAACATTGTGTTCAGCTCATCCGCTACCGTTTACGGTGATCCGGCGTTCGTGCCGATCACAGAGGAGTGCCCGAAGGGCAAAATCACCAACCCGTATGGCCAGACAAAGGGGATGCTGGAGCAGGTGCTCACCGACCTCAATGTGGCGGATCCC